>CAIWCR010000015.1 GCA_903911245.1 uncultured Parcubacteria group bacterium
ACTCTCCCTTCTTACCGGAACGACCTCACAACTTACCGCTGCCATCGTTGACCAATATGGCAGCCCCTTTGCTGCCAGCACCACCTGGCAAACCAGTTCATCATCCGTCGCCACCGTAAACAGCAGTGGGTTAGTGACGGCAATCAACCCTGGTACCGCAACCATCACCGCCGTAAGTGGTGCCATCGTGAGTAATGGGGTGCCGGTATCGATTGTTTCCGCAACGGGAACTATTGATACGGTAAATGCGTATGCGTGGGGAGAAAATATTGGATGGATAAATTTCGGGACAACACAGGGGAGTATTGTTGTTTCTCCCACATTATTGACTGGGTATGCATGGTCTGAGAATCTTGGATGGATATCTCTTAGTTGTATAAATACCGGTACGTGCGGAACGGTTAATTATGGAGTTTCAAACGATGGTAACGGTAATTTGTCTGGTTATGCATGGGGCGAAAATACCGGATGGATAAATTTCGGACCTTTTACCAGTAGTGTTGTGATTAGTCCAACAACGGGAGCTTTCTCTGGTTATGCGTGGGGCGAAAATACCGGATGGATATCATTCAATTGTTTGAATACTTCAAGTTGTGGCACGGTTTCATATAATGTGAGCACCACATGGAGATAATAAATAAAATTTGAATTTTATGATTCGTCACTCAAAGCTCTTTCTCCTCATCTTCTCAGGCTTTGCATTAGGAGCATTCATCTCCATCTGTCTTCAGGTACAAGCAGGATCTCTTACTCCCTCAGGAACCCCCGCCTCAACAAGTGTGGGAACGGTTCCCGTTGCCGATATTGTAGGCTCAGGATATGTAACCTCAACGGATTCATTGCGTAATAATTCAATTGCGTTATCCAATATTAGTTCGTCTATTAATTCTATGATTCCTGATAATGGCCTTACTGCTGCTGGTGGTATGTATAACAACCGCATCATCTCAATGAATCCTCCTGCTGCCTATACCGAAGTTTGTTTCAAATCGGGAGCAACTTATTATGACGCCCGATCAGCAGGAGCAGCAACTGGAGGAGGGAATTGTTCCGTGGGTGATGTGGGATATGTGATAGAGAAGAATCAGAGGAACGGTGTTATGTGGGAGGCTGCACGACAAACATGTCTTCAGAATAATATGCGTCTTCCCGAGCCATTTGAATGGAAACTGAGTTGTAAAAATTCAGCAACATGGGGATTGTCTTCGATGCCATCTGGTTATGAATGGGCTAGTAATTCTTTTTTCCCCATGTTTGATAGCCCGAACGGTGTTTATGCGACTGTTTCGATTATCTTTGGTGGTTCTGGTTGTGGCTATTCCAATTGGGCCGGAGCTACTATTGGTGGCAATGTTGCAGGATGGGAAGATACCAGAGTCTTTCGTTGCGCTCGATAATTTGAATATTTGAAATTACATCGCCTGTAAATACGTGTGCTTGCAAAAAGGCTAAATCCGTGTTTTAACATAGGAAGTTCAATTTTATTTTGATAAGGAGGAATACTTAATGACGCCATATGTTACGAAATGCCTTCCCAAAGAAGATATTTTCTTGTTCTCTCGTATTGAGAGAGCGGTTCAGAGGCTTCCAGACATTGATCTTGGCGAAGATGAGGATGGAAGAAAGATTTTGCTTTCTTGCCATATCCTCGCTCGAGCCGTTGCACGTGTTTTTAAAGTGAGGACAGAGGATGGATTTTTAGTTGGTGGTCGATGTCGAAGCGAACATGCGTGGGTTGTCACGAAAACGGGCAATATCATTGATGTGTATCCAGTTGCAGTGCTTGGCGGCCCGTTGCTTATCGACAATAGAGAATCCGTTTCTCCTATGCAATTTCTCTATTCCATATCTCCAGGAATGCAGGAAAAATATCGTGATTTTTTTAGCAGAGAATCGTTTCAGCGAAGCGTGAGGACGATAACAAAAGCTCTTCGAAGTGCTGCAAAAAAAGATTAGTTATTCTGGTTGGCTCGTCCCGTAATGGACGAGCTTTTTCTTTTCCTGGTGATTTCTTTGGGCTATAAGGATGGCATGATGCTGACTCCTTCAAAATGAGAGCGGGTAGTCATTGACAAAGAAGCCCATTTTGCTATACTCTTTTTCAAGGTTCCCTCGGAAGTCTATTTATGCAAATCATCCATTCAAGAAGACGAAAGTTTTCGTGGAGGTGTGCCCTCATGTAATGAGGGTTGCCGTAGTGGTTGCGTAAGACTCCGAGAGAAAGCGGAGTTTTTTAAAAGCAAAAATATAACAACTTTTATTTATTCAAAGAATTTCATGGCCTTTATTTTGGGCAGAAAATTGAAAATGACGCAGATTTGGAAAGACGGAAAAGTCGTCCCGGTTACGGTTGTTCTTGCCGAACCAAATAAGGTTTCCCTTGTGCGAACAAAAGAAAAGGATGGCTATGAGTCAATACAGGTTGCACTTGGCAGAAAAAAACGCGAATTCAAGACTGATATCTCGAAATTCTCTGTTGGCGACACGATTGGTGTTGATGCTTTTAATGAAGGGGATAAGGTTATTGTAAGCGGTATTACCAAGGGTCGCGGCTTTCAGGGCGTGGTAAAGCGCCATGGTTTTGGCGGTGGACCGAAGACTCATGGTCAGAAAAATCGTCATCGTGCTCCTGGTTCTATTGGTAGTACGGCGTTTCAGCGCGTGCTCAAGGGACGTAAAATGGCAGGTCATATGGGGATGGATCGCGTGACGACCAAGAATATCGTAATTGCCGGCGTTGATAAGGAGAACAATTTTATTCTTCTTCGCGGTTCTGTTCCGGGTATGCGCGGTGTGATGGTAGAAATCAAAAATTTGCCGATTGCCGGTAAGAAACAATAATTAAAACAATGGAAACGGCCGTTTATAATTTGAAGAACGAAAAAGTAGGTACGGTGAATCTGCCGGACGGCGTTTTTGGTGCGCGATGGAATGCGGCACTGGTGAAGCAGGTATTTGATGCTCAGCGCGCAAATGCGCGAAGTCCGTGGGCACATACAAAAAATCGTAGTGAAGTAAGAGGAGGCGGCAGAAAGCCATGGAGACAGAAGGGAACAGGACGTGCGCGACACGGTTCTACGCGTTCGCCGATTTGGGTTGGTGGTGGAAAATCGCATGGTCCTCGGAATGATCGTGATTATTCTGAAAAAGTGAACAAAAAGATGAGGAGACTCGCGTTTTTTGCAGTTCTTTCAAAGAAGATGAAGGACGGTGAAATAAAGGTTTTTGAGGATTTTGCGATTGCAGAGCCGAAAACAAAAGCGCTTGCTCCGGTGTTACGAAATATTTTGGGAATGGGGAAGGATATAAAGAGATTTGACGTCTTATTGGTTGCAAATAATGCAAACGAAAATCTTTTTCGCGCTTCTGCCAACCTTACAAAAACGAAAGCAATAAATGCCGATTCGCTCAATATTTATGATATTATGAACCACAAGAATTTTTTTGTTGAAAAGGGCGCCGTGGAAACTATTGAAAAACATTATAAGATTTAATTACTTTCATGAAAGACTCTTTTCTTATAAAAAAACCATGGGTAACGGAGCGGGCAACCGATCTCAATGCTTTGGGTCAATATGTTTTCATTGTAAAGCCTCACGCGACGAAGCCGGAAATCAAGAAGGCAATTCATGAAATCTATAAAGTAGATGCGGTTTCTGTTAATGTTATCAATCGTCCGGCAAAGCGAAAACGTTTTGGCGGCATTATGAAAGGAAAGAAAGAAGGATATCGCAAAGCAATTGTGACGTTAAAAGAAGGCCAGAAAATAGAGATACAATAATCACGCCTTTATATTTATTATGAAATCCTACAAGCCAACAACTCCATCGCGTCGAAGTATGACGACGTCGAACTATAAGATTCTTACAAAAACCGCTCCGTGGAAGCCTCTTTTGAGTAATGTTCAGGCTCATGCAGGCCGCAACTCACAGGGCCGTATTACAATGCGTCATCAGGGAGGAGGAAACAAGAAGCGTTATCGTATGCTTGATTTCAAGCAGAATCGCATGGAGAAGGCCATTGTTGAGACACTTGAATATGATCCGTATCGCACGGCGTTTATTGCTCTCATAAAATATCCTGACGACACGCGAAGTTATATTCTTGGATGGGAAGGACTCGCAACAGGAACGGAGATTATAACTGCAGAAGTTGCTCCGCTTGAGCCGGGCAATCGAATGAAATTAAAAAATATTCCTGTTGGATATAAGGTTTTTAATGTTGAAATGATTCCGGGTCATGGAGGCCAGATCGCGCGTTCTGCTGGATCGTCAGTGGAAATTCTCGCGAATGCCGATGGATATACCGACTTGAAATTGGCTTCGGGTGAAGTACGCCGTGTCCCTTGGGAAGGACTTGCTTCATTGGGACAGGTTTCGAATGCAGAATGGAGATTGATAACAATTGGAAAAGCGGGTCGTTCTCGCTGGCTTGGTATCAGGCCAACGGTTCGAGGTAAGGCGATGAATCCGGTTGACCATCCGTACGGCGGTGGCGAAGGCAGTCAGCCTCGCGGAACAAGAAAGCCAAAAGATATTTGGGGCAATGTTACCGGAGGTCATCGAACACGTAATAAAAAGAAACGGTCGACGAAACATATTATCAAACGAAGAAAATAATGTCACGTTCACTTAAAAAAGGTCCTTTCGTCGATCCGAAGCTTCTTGAAAAGATCGCAAAAGTAAAACCCGAAAGCGGTGAGGCTATCAAGACATGGTCGCGCGCTTCGGAAATTGCGCCAGAAATGGTTGGATATATATTTGCGGTGCATAACGGAAAAACGTTTATAGAGGTTCGCGTGGTTGAAGAAATGGTAGGTCATCGACTCGGAGAATTTTCTTTGACGAGAAAATTTGTTCGTCATGGCGGTAAGATTCAGAAAGATCTTGAGTTGAAAGCAGCCGATACCCAGAAAAAACAGGCAGTCGCCGCTAAGAAAAAATAAATAGCGAAAATTCGATAGATTGAAATTTATAAATATGGAACAACAAATCGCACAACTTAATTATTTGAAAATCGCACCTCGTAAGGTGCGCAGCGTTGGCGATCTTATTAAGAAGCTTTCTGTGAACGAAGCAGAGGCTCAGCTCCTTCATCAGCGCCGTCATGCGGCGAAACCACTTTTGAAGCTCTTGCGTTCGGCGGTTGCTAATGCTAAAAACAACAAGCAGCTTAATGTTGATCATCTTTTCATTTTTGATCTTCGCGTTGATGGTGGACCAATGTTAAAGCGTTCATTGCCTCGCGCACGTGGTAGTGCTTCTGCGATTCAGAAGAAGATGAGTCATGTGACACTTGTTCTTGGAGTAAATGAAAATCTGAAGCCGCGATTTAAGATTGTTGTTCCTAAAAAAGTGAAGCCGGTTCCCGGACAAGAATCTTATAAGGGAAGCAAATCGAAAAAAGCTCCGAAGACCGAAAAATCTTCTGCGGCAAAAGAAAACGTCGAAATGAAGAAATCGGGATTTTTAAAGAAAGTGTTTAATCCTGCTTCGAGAGCAAATAGAGGAGATAAAGTCTAATAGATTACCATGGGTCAAAAAATCAATCCAAATTCATTCAGATTGGGAATTATAAGGAACTGGCCGGTTCGCTGGTTTTTGAAGGGCGGCTATGGAAAATACCTTGAAGAAGACGAAGCGATCCGAAAAACCATCGATAAAAAGATAGGTGAAGCTGGCGTTGCGGCGATTGAGATTGAGCGCACGGAAGGAAGTCTCCGCGTTTTTATCAAAGCGGCACGCCCTGGATTTGTTATCGGCCGCGGGGGAAAGGGTATTGAAGAATTGAATGTTGCGATTGCGAATGCTTTGCGTAAAGTGAGAAAGAATAAAGCGCCGGTGAATCTCAATTTGAATGTTGAGGAGCTCAAGCGCACAGAAGTTTCTTCGCAATACATTGCTCAGCAGATTGCATGGGATCTTGAAAAAAGAATGAAGTTCCGCAGGACGATAAAGAAATATCTTGAACAGGTTCAGCAGAATCGTGATGTAAAAGGAGTAAAAATCCATGTCTCGGGACGATTGGACGGTAACGAAATCGCGCGCCGCGAATGGCTTGCGAAAGGCTCCATTCCTCTTCAGACGCTTCGAGCTGATATTGATTACGGTACTGCTACGGCACGCACGACTGCTGGCGCCATTGGAATCCGCGTTTGGATTTATAAAGGCGAGATATTTGCAAAGAAAAAAGAAGACGAGGAAAATAAAAAATTTAAGGAACAGAATTACGAACCTCGATCAAATCGTGAATAAAATTTATCATGTTAATTCCAAAGAAAGTAAAACATAGAAAATGGCAAAAAGGCCGCTCACGCAAGCGCAAAGTTGAGACGCGCGGAACTGAGCTGAGTTATGGCCAATTTGGTCTTAAGGCGATGGGTTCATCATGGCTTACTTCGAGGCAGATTGAAGCAGGAAGAAAAACAATTACAAATTTCCTTAAGAGAAGCGGTCGTCTTTGGATTCGCGTGTTTCCCGATAAGCCGATTACGTTGCAGGCTCCTGAAAAAACACTTGGAGGAGGAAAGGGAAGTGTTGATCATTATGTTTTCCCTGTGAAGCCGGGCCGAATTATTTATGAAATCGACGGTGTTGCGGCCGAGACCGCAAAAGAAGCATTGCATCGCGCATCATTCAAGCTTCCTTTTAAATGTAAAGTGGTGACGAAATAAGATATTTTGATATGAAAAAAAGAGAATTGCAAGAATTAAAAAATAAGCCTACCGCCGAACTCGTGCGCCTCGTTCATGATGGAGCCGAGAAATTGCGAGCGCTCAGATTTGACCTAGCCGCCGGAAAGGTGAAGAATGTCAATGAGCTTCGCGCGCTTAGAAAGAACTTGGCGCGAATGAAGACGTTTATACAGCAAGATAAAGGCAATAAGTAATAATTATTCTCATGACTGAATTACAAGAAAATAAAAAAATAAGGAAAATCAAGGGTGTTGTCGTTTCTGACAAGATGACGAAAACGCGCGTGGTTGCGGTAACGCGTTTTAAGAAGCATCCTAAATACCTTAAATATTATGAAGTAGTCAAAAAGTTTAAGGCTCATGACGAAAATAATGAATACAAGAAGGGTGACGCTGTCGTTATCGAAGAAACAAGGCCTCTTTCGAGAGAGAAGCGGTGGAAGATAATAAATAGAATTTAACATGATACAAGAACGATCAGTACTTAAAGTTGCGGATAACAGTGGCGCGAAAGTCGTGCGATGTTTTCGCGTTCTTGGAGGAACTCGCCGCCGATATGCTGGCGTTGGTGATATTATTGTCGCTTCAGTGCAGATTGCCGAGCCTCGGAAGAGCGTGAAAAAGAAAGATGTTGTAAGAGTTCTTATTGTAAGGACAAAAACTGCTCTTCGTCGTAAAGATGGTTCATATGTTCGGTTTGATGAAAATGCTGTTGTTTTGGTTGATGCAAAAAAAGAACCTATCGCAACCCGTATTTTTGGACCGCTTCCGCGTGAGCTTAAGGAAAAGGGACACGAAAAGCTTATGACTATGGCAGAAGAAATCGTGTAATACAAAAGAAAACTATGAAACTCAAGAAAGGAGACAATATTAAAATATTATCGGGCAAGGACAAGGGCAAAGTCGGAGTCGTTTTGACGGTGATTTCTGAGACCTCAAAAATTTCAGCGAACGGTCTTAATATGTTTAAAAAGAGATCGCGACCGAAAAAACAAGGAGAAAAGGGTCAGATGGTTCTTGTTCCGCGCCCATTTCCTTCTTCAAAAGCGATGTTGGTGTGCGCAAGCTGCAAAAAGCCGACGCGCGTTGGATATCGCATGGAAGGAAATAAAAAAGTCCGTTATTGCAAAAAATGTAAATCAAACACATAAAACGCAGTTTACTGTTATGACGAAAAATTCTGAAAAACAATTGAATAAGGAAAACGTTGAACTTCGCAGATTTTTGGAGAAGGTTGTTATTGATGCCGGCGTGGGTCGTATCGGACAGCAGCCGAACTTCGAAGAAAAAATATTACCGCAGATCAGTAAAGATATTGCCGCTATTACTGGACAAAAGCCGCAAATTCGTCGTGCAAAGAAATCAATTGCTGGATTTAAATTAAGAGAAGGACAGATTGTTGGTCTTCGTGTTACGTTGCGAAAGGCAAAAATGCTTGATTTTTTCGGGCGACTGATTACAATAGTATTACCTCGTGTACGAGATTTTGGTGGCTTAGATATAAAGACCATAGATAACGGCGGTGTTCTTAGTGTGGGAGTACGGGAACATATAGTGTTTCCTGAAATTTCACCTGAACAATCGCCGGTTTCGTTTTCTATTGGGATAAGTATCGTGCCGCGAATAAAGGATAGGGCGCGTTCAATTGAAGAATTCAAGAGCTTCGGCGTGCCATTCAGAAAAGAAACAAAAAAGAGAAAATAAAAAGAGAACATCATATTTATCATGGCAAAGCAGTCCGTTATCGCGCGAAGCAAAAAGCGCCCAAAATTTTCCAGTCGTATCGTGCGACGCTGTTTTCGCTGTGGAAGAAAGCATGGCTATATGAGGGACTTTAACCTTTGTAGAATCTGTTTCAGAGAAATGGCGACCAATCAGCAGATTCCGGGAATAAGAAAAGCGTCATGGTAAAAAACTTCGATTAAGTATCTATTATGTATTACAATCTTTTATCACAATTGAAGAATGCCACCATGGCGAAGAAAGAGAGAATTACGGTGCCGCATTCAAAAATGGATTTCGCTATTTTGAAGGCGCTTATTGAAAACGGATATATAAAGAATGCCGACGTGGAAGCCGTTGAAGGAAAGAATGTTATTATGATTCGTCTCGCGAAAAAAGATAAATCAGCACCTATTAATGATTTTAAAATCATGAGTAAACCGAGCAGGCGCGCGTATGTTGATTATCGAGCATTACGTCCGATACGACAGGGATATGGTATTGCCGTCCTTTCTACTTCAAAGGGAATTATGACGAATAAGGAAGCGAAAAAACAAAAGATCGGAGGAGAATATTTATTTGAAATTTGGTAAACAATAATCATGAGTCGTCTTATTAAAAAACCAGTGGTAATAGAGGGAGGCGCGACCGTAACGGAACGCGATGGTGTTTTGATTTTTACTGGACCCAAGGGAGAACAGCGTGTTACGCTTGCTCCTGGTGTTGGAATAAAAATTGAAGGACAAAATCTTTGGATAGAGAAAGCGGGAGAAGTTACGAATAAAGCAATTCTTGGAACGTTGTGGGCTCTCTCGAGAAATGCCATTGAAGGCGTCACGAAAGGATTTTCGAAAATTTTGGAAATAGAAGGCGTCGGATATCGAGCGGTGCTCGAAGGAAAGGATCTTATTTTGCATCTTGGATATGCATTGCCGGTTCGCGTAAAGATCGATGATGCTATTACGGTTGTTGTTGAGAAAAACACTATCAAAATTTCAGGAATCGACAAAAACCTTGTTGGTCTTGCTGCAGCAAAAATCCGTTCATTGAAGAAGCCGGAGCCATATAAAGGAAAGGGTATTCGCTATAGGGGCGAAGTGGTACGCCGAAAGGTTGGAAAGAAAGCAGGTACTGCATCATCATAATAATCATGAAAACTATTAAGAAGCTTAATCAAGTAAGAATACGTCGCGCACGCCGAACGAGAGCGAAGCTTTCTGGTACAGCAGAGTCGCCGCGTCTTGCAGTCTATCGAAGTAATCGTTTTGTTTCTGCGCAGCTTATTGATGATGATAAAGGCAATACGTTGATATTTGCATCGACACGCGCCCTTCCAAAGACATCGGCGAAATTAAACAAGAGCGCTGCTGCGTTTTTGGTAGGTGAGGTGGTGGGCAAAAAAGCTATTGAAAAAGGAATTACGAAAGTTGTTTTTGATCGCCGTTCGTATAAATTCCATGGAAGAGTAAAAAGCGTTGCCGACGGCGCTAAAAAATCAGGATTAAAGATATAATTATGTTTAAAAGAGGAGATCGACCAATTAAAAAGGAAGAGTTCAAAGAAAAAGTACTCGACATGCGACGTGTGACTCGTGTGGTTGCGGGAGGAAAAAGATTTCGTTTTCGAGCGACGATTGTTTTGGGCGATGAAAAAGGAAGAGTTGGTATCGGTATTGGAAAGGGCCTTGATGTTCAGCAGGCCGTCGGAAAAGCAAAGATGGACGCCCAGAAGAATATTCTTACGATTAATTTGAGAGAAAATCGTACCATTGCCCATGAAGTTGGCGCAAAATACAGTGCGGCGAAAGTTTTGATCAAGCCAGCAAGCCGCGGACATGGTCTCCGCTGTGGAGGATCGGTTCGTTTTGTACTTGCTTTTGCGGGAGTGAAAGACGCGACTGGAAAGTGTCTCGGAAGAACGCCGAACAAGCTTACGAATGCTATGGCAGCTATTGAAGCGTTAAAGAAATTAAAAGCATAACCATGAAGCTTCATCAATTAAATTCAATACAAAAGAGAACCCAGCGTATCGGACGCGGCGGCAAGCGCGGTAGCTATTCAGGCCGTGGTGTTAAGGGTCAAAAATCTCGTGCCGGACGAAGAATTCGTCCCGCTGAGCGTGATCTCATTATCCGACTTCCGAAACTTCGAGGTTTTCGAAATAAACCAAAGAGCGATACTACGAAGGTATTCAATATCGGAGTAATAGCGTCGGCACTTGCGTCAGTTTCGAGTGCAAAGGAAAAGATCGTTATCACGAAAGAATTTCTTAAGACCGCAGGTCTTCTTGGGAAGAAATTCAAGGGAACGCTAAAAATCTTAGGAACGGGAGAAATTACATTTCCTGTTTCCGTGCAGGGGATTGAGGTTTCCGAAACCGCAAAGAAGAAGATAGAAAAGGCTGGCGGCGACGTGATAGAATAGTCATAGTCGTTCGAAATGTTGTAGATGAAAGAACGATCATTATAACAATACAACACTAAAGTATCACACCACTATTTTTATGAATCGATTTTTTCAACTTTTTGAAATCAAGGAATTGCGGAATAAGGTTTTTATTGTTGCAGGCTTGCTTGTTGCGTATCGTGTGTTTGCGGCAATTCCGATTCCTGGCATCGACGCCATTCGATTACAGAATTATTTTAACTCAAACCAATTCTTTGGGTTTTTGAACTTCTTTTCCGGCGGCGGACTTTCTAATCTTTCGCTTGTAATGTTGGGCGTGGGACCATATATTACGGCGACGATTATTATGCAGCTTCTCACAATTATATTTCCGAAATTTAAGGAAATGTATTATGAAGAGGGTGCTCGCGGCCAAGCAAAATTTAATCGTTACTCACGCATGCTTGCCGTACCGCTTGGACTTGCTCAAGGATATGGCTTTTTGACGTTGCTTATTTCGCAGGGCGTTTTTGCTCGTCCGGATCCATTTAGTATGATTCGTAATGTAATCATCATTACGTGCGGTTCTATGATTGCATTATGGCTCGGCGAGCTTATTACCGAACAAAAAATTGGAAACGGTATTTCTCTTATTATTTTCGCTGGAATTGTAAGTAAGCTTCCTTCCAGTATTCTTGGTGCTTTCGCCTCGTATACCCCGGGACTACTGACTGCCTACATCGCTCTTTTGGTTGTTGGCATACTTCTTATTGGTGGAGTTGTTTATTTAAATGAGGGAGTTCGAAAGATTCCGGTTGCTTATGCTCGCCGTGTTCGTGGCAATAAGATGTATGGCGGATCTCAAAGCTATCTGCCTCTCAAGGTAAATCAAGCAGGAATGATCCCACTTATTTTTGCGATTTCAGTTCTTCTGTTTCCGCAATTTATTGCTCAGATAGCGGCCGTTTTTTCTCCGAGTATTGGACTTGCGATAAACGGTTTCGCGACGGCATTTATGGCGAACCAGCTTGCTTATAATGTTGTTTATTTCTTTCTTGTTTTTATCTTCTGTTATTTTTATACCGCGATTACGTTCAACCCAGAAGAAGTTGCAAAGAATCTTCAAAGAAGTGGCGGATTTGTTCCGGGGATTCGTCCTGGAGAGAATACCGAAAAATTCTTCGGCGGCGTTGCGAATAGAATTACTTTTTGGGGCGCACTAGGATTAGGGCTTGTCGCAATTCTTCCGAGTGTTGTTCAGCATCTCGCTGGAGTTTCCGCCTTGGGCGTGAGTGGTACCGCGATTCTTATCGTAGTTGCTGTTGCGCTCGAGACAATGAGGCAGGTTGATTCACAGCTGACCGTGAGAGAGTATGAAGGATTGGAATAGGACTGCGCAGATGCTAGTCTGCGAATATGTGTAGAGGAGATGAATCCTACCAACAAAAGGGTAGAAATTTATTCGTATTATTAGTATAATTGGTATTATTCCAAACAATCATGAAAAAAACGGCAATCATTTTTTATGGACCGCCGGGATCGGGAAAAGGAACACAGGCGAATCTTTTGGCGAAAAAATTTGACCTTATTCATTTTGATACTGGAAAATTCCTAGAAAACATTGTGCATGATCCCGCGCGGCAGAAAGAGAAAATTGTTCAGCGTGAGCGCGCATTGTTTGATGCCGGCATTCTTCTTACTCCAAAGTTTGTTCTTCGTGAAGTTGCCAAAGCAACAAAACGGATTGAAAAAGCTGGATTCGGAGTTATTTTTAGTGGATCACCGCGCACAATGAGCGAAGCAGAAGGATTTATCCCGACTCTTGAGAGGCACTATGGCAAAGAAAATATTTTTGTTTTTGAGTTGTGCTTGCCGGCGCATGGATCGACGGAAAGAAATAGTAAACGTTTGGTATGTTCTATCTGTGGTTATACGCTTTTATCAAAGTATTATCCGTCAGCGCGTCCCAAATATTGTCCAGTATGTGCGGGGCCATTTTATAAACGGACGCTTGATAATGCCGATGTCATTGCGGTTCGTCTTAAGGAATATCGTGAACGAACCGAGCCTATTTTCGGTTTTTTGAAAAAACGTGGTTATCACATTCGGGTTGTTGACGCCACTCCGGCACCATATAAGGTTTTCTTAAAATTGAATGATTATATTGAAAACGCCTGAGGAGATTGAAATAATGGCGGAGGGCGGTCGGATTCTCGGTGGTATTTTATTAGAGCTTGAGCATATGGCTCAGGTTGGTATTTCAACAAAAGAGCTCGACGACGTTGCTTATGAGATGATTATGAGTGCTCATGCAAAGCCGGCCTTTTTGAACTATCGTCCTACGGGAGCAAAGCGTGGATATCCTGCTACGTTATGTGCGTCATTAAACGATGGTATTGTTCATGGATTACCCTCAAAAAGACTTTTGCGGAGCGGCGACATCCTCAAGCTCGATCTCGGACTTCGTTATAAAGGATTTTATTCCGATGCTGCGATAACGGTTGGTATTGGGAGAATAAGCAATGAATTGAAGAATCTTATCGCGACGACAAAGACAGCGCTTGATTCCAGTATTAAAGAAATAAAAATAGGAAAAACATTTGGGGATATTGGTTTTGCAATAATGCAGACTGCAAAGAAAAACGGTTTTTCGATTGCGGAAGGACTTACCGGACACGGCATCGGAAAAGGACTTCACGAAGATCCGTACGTTCTTAATTTTGGAGAACACGGGAAAGGCGAAGTATTGGAAGAGGGAATGGTGTTTGCTATAGAGCCAATGTTTATTGCAGGCAACGGCGCAATACGAGAGCTTTTGGATGGAAGCTATGCCGCTAAAGATGGTTCTTATGCTGCTCATTTTGAGCATACGGTAGCGGTGACAAAAAAGGGTGCTCGCATTTTAACGCAGCGGCCAAATCTGCTATAATATTCATAGTCGGTAAGAAAAGAGTGAAAGTAGATATCAAAAAAAATAATACGTTTTCTATCATGACAAAGCCCTATCTTTCTATTATCATCCCTGCATATAACGAGGCCGAGCGACTTCCCAAGACGCTTCTCGATATGGATCATCGCTTGGCACAGGTTCCATATTCGTACGAGATTATTGTGGTAAGCGATGGTTCGAAGGATAATACCGCCGAAGTGGTTCTTGGTATGGTAAAAATGATAAAGAATTTGAAGTTTATCGATAATAAGGAAAATAAAGGAAAGGGCGGTGTGGTGAAACAGGGAATGCTTGCGGCGACGGGAAACATACGATTATTTACTGATGCAGACAACTCGACTTCCGTTGATCAGTTTGAAAAAATGATGCCGTATTTCGGTAATGACAGAGAAAAATATTATGATGTTGCAATCGGATCACGAGCAATGAAGGGCGCCGTGCTAGATCCTGCCGAGCCGTGGTTTCGGCAAATACCGGGAAAGATGGGAAATCTTTTAATTCAGGTATTGCTTCTGCCGGGATTATGGGATACGCAGTGCGGATTCAAGGCATTTACCGAAGAAGCGGCCGAAAAGATTTTTGGAGCTTCGCGGATTGTGGGATGGGGATTTGATGTTGAAATTCTTTCTCTTGCTAAGCGAATGGAATATCGGATCAAGGAGGTTCCGGTTTATTGGGTGAATGACACCCGCTCCCATGTCAAAGCATCAGCTTATATCAAGGTTTTATTGGACACTTTTATCATCCGCTGGCATCTTTGGACAAATTGGTATAGAATGGACGAAATCAAAATTAAAGACTAAGGGACTGAAATATGGGCACTTGTTTTGCGAACTCGACCGATGGTGAGCTCGCAAAACTAGTTATTTTGGATTCCAATATATACATTTAAAAATTTTTATCATGGATAAACAATATTTAACAAAGGAACGTCAGGATGAGTTTATAAAAGAGCTTGAGGAGCTCAAATCACAAAAACGAATTGAGATTGCCGATCGTCTTAAACGCGCAAAAGAATACGGAGATCTTTCGGAGAACTCTGAATATTCTGAAGCACGTGAAGAGCAGGCGACGGTTGAAGCACGAATTTTTGAATTGGAGGCGCTTTTGAAGAGTGCGGTTATAATTAGCAAAGTCGATGGCGGTGATATCGTGAGAGTGGGATCTACGATTACGGTAAAGAAAGGGGAGCGTCAGATGAACTACACCATCGTTGGTTCATATGATGCGAAACCGGAAGAAGGAAAGATTTCGGATGAATCTCCTCTTGGAAAAGCATTTTTGACGCACAAGAAGGGGGACCGCGTGAACGTTGTTACGCCGGCAGGAACAAGTGTTTATGAAATTGTTAAGATAGACTAGTACGAGAATTATTATTTATGCTCGAAGACATTATCAAAGAGCGACAGAAGAAACTCGATCTTTTAAAAGCATCGGGTGTTGATCCGTACCCGGCTCGAGTAAAACGTGATCGTTCGATTGCGGAAGTTTTGAAAAGCTTTTCAGCGTTCTCGAAATTAAAAAAGAAAGTATCCATTTCCGGGCGTATCATGAGTATTCGGGATCAGGGCAATCTTCTTTTTGTTGATTGCGCGGATGAATCGGGTGGAATGCAGTGTGTTCTCAAGAAAGATAATCTCCTGAATTTCAAACTTCTAAAATCGACACTTGATCGCGGCGATTTTATTTCCGTGACTGGACCGCTTTTTAAAACAAAAAAAGGGGAACGGAGTGTTGAGGCACGTGTGGCAACGATTCTTGTGAAAGCATTGCGTCCATTACCTACGGAATGGTATGGACTCGAAGATGCCGAATTGCGCTTGCGCGAGCGATATATTGATTTAATTCTTCATCCTGAGATCCGTACCATGTTTTATAAAAAAAGCTTGTTTTGGGCTGCGGTTCGGAATTTTATGCTCGCTGAAAAATTTATGGAAGTCGAAACGGGTGTTTTGGAACCTATCCCTGGCGGCGCGGAAGCTGAGCCGTTTGTGACGCGCCATAACGCGTTGGACACTGATTTTTATATGCGGATTTCACTTGAACTTCCCTTGAAAAAATTGGTGGTAGGAGGATATGAAAAGGTATTTGAAATAGGCCGCGTGTTTCGCAATGAGGGAATTGATAGGGAGCATTTACAGGACTACACCGCTATCGAATTTTATTGGGCGTGGCACGACTATGATGATTTGATGAAGCTGACAGAGAAGATGATTAAGGGTGTCGTTAAAAAAACAACCGGCACTCTTATAACGGTGAGCCAGGGTCATAAAATCAATTGGGGAAAAAAGTGGCCTAAAGTTGATTATGTAAAAGCATTTCAGAAAGCGAATAATCTTGATCCATTGACGGCTACGGTTTCCGAACTTTATACAAAGGCGCACGAGCTTGGTCTTCGCCCCGAAAAAAATCTTGGTGTCGGTCGGTTGGTTGATTTGATTTACAAAAAGACGGTACGGCCGCATCTTATCCAGCCATGTTTTCTCATTAATCCTCCAGTTTTCATCGAGCCACTCGCAAAACGAAGCGCAAAAGATTCGCGCGTTGTAGAACGCATGCAGATTGTCGTTGCGGGAAGTGAAATAGGAAAGGGATTTTCTGAATTAAATGATCCATTGGATCAACGTGCGCGCTTTGAAGAACAAATGAGGCTACGCGAATCGGGCGATAAGGAGGCTCAGCAGTTGGATGAAGATTTTCTTCGTGCACTTGAATATGGCATGCCACCGACGGCAGGCTTTGGTATGTCAGAGCGACTTTTTGCAATTCTTATGGATAAGCCCGTTCGTGAGACCGTTTTCTTCCCGCTTATGCGTCCGAGAGAATAGAATTTAGTATAATTTTTTTCTTTTCTTTCTTCTTCTTTTTTATCATCTCGAGCTTGCTGCGCCCTGTCGTAGCGCTTCGCGAAGGAGGGACCCGGGATCCAGGTTTTCTCTTCTAAATTAATCTGGATCTTGTTTTTTTTCTCCTTAGGCGGATCCTCCTCAGGAGGATAATGAGATGACAGATAGATTTAAGTTTATCCACACTTTCTTTTCCCTGTCCTTCTCTCATCTCTGCTATAATAAAAGTAATGAATTTGAAAAAAGCGAATGTTTTCATATCAAACAATCTCAAGCTTCTCTCCCTTAGTATTGCAATAGGTCT
>CAIWCR010000016.1 GCA_903911245.1 uncultured Parcubacteria group bacterium
TCCCGCGTTTCAAGATTCAAAAGCGTGAGTTGTACGCCGTGAGGCATTTGAATTGCCGCCGACTGAGAAAGCCGCGAAGAATATTTTCGCAACAACGTAATATCTTTCATCAATGTTGCGTATCCAGCCTGCGCAAGCTCGGTCGAAAGATCGCGTGTTTTTTCGCTCGCACGCGCCGTAAGATCAAGTACGCTTTTCAAAACAACCGGCGAAGAAATTCCGGAATGTGGCTCGGAAACGATGTCGTTGATATTTTCGGAATACCAATGATAGCGCCGTGCTGATTGCTCTTCTTTATTCATCCCCTGCTGAACGACCGCCCACGCACCACCACGAGAAAAAAAGAATGAATGATGATAAAGCTGAAATCCATCCTGTACCAACGCACTATCCACCTTCGCACTCATCTTTGAGTTATAAACCAACTTTTCCGCCTGTGGCGCAGCAAGCGACAATCGATTCCCCCACATTCGTATTTCATCCGGCGTCTTCCGCGACGTCTTTCCTTTTCCGCCGCAAATAAAAATCCCGAGATCCCGTTCCTCGCCGCGAATCGCCTCTTTCAACGCCGCCGTAAGAATCGTAGTAAGGCCTGAGGCATTCCAATCAAACGCCAAAACCGTTCCCAACGATTGAAACCATGCTGGATCGGCGATTCTTTTTATAAACTCGTCAGGACCATATTCAAGCACGAGTGCATGCGTCATTTCGCGCCCCAATTTCACCATTCGCTCAAAAAGCCACGGCGGACAGCGACCATTATCAAGTCCAAATGACGCAACGCCTCGATGAATCATAAATAGTGGTAATTAATCTTCTTTCTTTCTCTATTATATATCATTCTATGCCTACCAAGACATCATCAATCCATAAAAATCAGTTCCATGCTCACTATTCAAACAACAAATGCGCCTCCATTCCTCAATACTCAAAAAGCCTAGGTTTTACAGCATTTTTCAAGAAACCCATTGACACCACCAGTGGGCATGCTATACTGTCCTTACAACTTAATCGTAAGACAGACTATGCCCTGAAAGGGGCGTTTTTGTTAGAAGATTATACAATATGAATAAAAACTTATCGTTTTTGATTATTGCAGCAGTCGCATTAGTAATCTATGTCGTGCCCATTGCAACGACTCACGGAGACAATGAACAAAGAGTCATTGCATCCTCAAAAGGCGCCAAAATCCTACCTCATATGAGGATTACTGCCTATTCAAGCTCGCCGGATGAAACCGACGACACCCCATTTACTACCGCAATGGGAACCCAGGTGCGTGACGGCGTAGTAGCAACGAACCTCTTGCCCTTTGGAACAAAAATCAAGATCCCCGAGCTTTTTGGCAACAAGGTCTTTACCGTTGAAGACCGCATGAATCGTCGCATGAAAGATGCCATCGATATCTGGATGACGAGCAAACAAAAAGCATTGGTTTTTGGAGTGGATAATGCTGATATTGTTATATTGAATAAAAATACCAAAACAGGAGAAGTGCTTGCTGAAAACAATTCTTCGGTAAAGTTTTCTAACGACTTAGCCGAATCTTCCCTTTAGGGCCATTACCAACTGAACAGAACCCATCACGCTCGAGCCCTGCAATAACTTTTTCCAAATGCTTGTGGGGCTTTTTTGTTTCCAAAACAAGAAAATCGACAGTAATTTCTTTTCGAGAAAGAAGGATACGAAGAATCTTTCCGCGCAATTCCCTATCCGAACCGGAAAATGGTGATTGTTTTTTATAATGCACGCTTCGCGCGTTCGAATTTTTTCCCTCCTTTTTCATGGCTTGTCCGCCAAGCATGGCACCATAGTCCATCAATGCCCAATACCACTCGCGCGGATTTTTATGATCTATCGCTCGAGCCACCATTTTCATTATTTCAGCATCATCTATTTTCTTTCTTCTTGGAAAAAAGAAGCGAATAAACACACGCCGAATATTCGTTTCTATAAACGGCTCCGGTACATTGAAAGCAAACGCTAAAAGAGCACCCGCAGTCCCCTTTCCTATTCCTGGCAATAATTCTAATTCCTTACGATTACGCGGCAACCGACCCCCGTGTTGTTCCATAACTATTCCGGCAAGCTTTCTCAGAGAAAGTGCCCGGCGATTATAACCAAGCCCCTGCCATACACGCAAAACATCCTCTATTTTCGCGCCCGCAAGCGATTGGAAATCAGGAAATTTCTGTAAAAATGGTTCGTAATATTTCAAAACTCGTGAGACTTGTGTTTGTTGAAGCATGACCTCCGAAACAAGAATCGCATATGGATCCTTCGTGTCCCGCCAGGGCATCGCACGCTTATAAAGACGATTAATAATCCCAGATGGTTTTTTGGAATTGCTTAATGGACATTGATTAAATGTATCATGTCCGCAATGCTATTTAAAATCACATAAAAACACCTCCTTGACTTATTGTACAACGCTACGGTATAATGGTCTCAATGTAAGTGTTCTTGGTAAGTTTTGCGCGCGTATTCATTTAAGAGTATTGCGGCGTCCCGCTTTTAACGCGGGGAATCCGCCAAAAGCGAACAAAATCGCTCCAAAGGGAAAAGCAGAGAAGAAGCAGGTCGCCTTACAGCATACTAGCAATCATATGGCAACAAAGTTATACGTAGGAGGTTTACCCTACTCGACGTCACAGGACGAGCTTCAAAACGCCTTTTCGAAGGCTGGAACCGTAACATCAGCGAATATCATCATGGACAAAATGACGAATCGCTCACGCGGTTTTGGTTTTGTCGAAATGGCAACTGATGAAGACGCCCAGAAAGCGATCGAGATGTGGAACGGCCAGGATTTTGACGGAAGAAAGCTTACCGTCAACGAAGCCAAGCCTCTTGAAGCCAGAGCTCCTCGCAGAGAAGGTGGTGGAGATCGGTTTCAGAAAAGACAGAGTTGGTAATTCATTTTACTAATTACAAAAAACCCCGACATATGTCGGGGTTTTTTGTAATTGTTCTACGCACCACGAAGCTCCAGGGTTTTACAAAAAACTGAGCAAAACCGCCCCACGTCGCTAAAGTTCTGCGGGGCACTTCGCAATATTTTTAAATAGCATCCAAAAGATTAAAATCTCCTTAAGTGCTGCGCACCGCGAAGCTCCGAAGAAGCGAAGTGGTGTCACCGGCGGGATTTGAACAAAATTTTGTATTCACAAAATTTTCTAAAACCCCTCGGTTTTAGTATTTCCGCCACGGAAAACCTCCCGGTTTTCCGACCCCTTCCCCGTTCGAATCCCCTCCAATATCAACCAACTAAAAACATGCATCACAAAGATTAGTATTTAGCTATTAGTGTCACCGGCGGGATTCGAACCTGCGACCTTGGCCTTATGAAAGCCCTGCTCTACCGCTGAGCTACGGTGACAAATACGAAGTCATTGTAGCTTATAGAACGTTTTTTTTTCAATTTTAAATATTGATGCCTGTTATTCTGTTCAAGTATTCTGCAAAACATCCTGAATTCATTTCACCTCATTTAGTATACTAACTGCCAATACGTTCAATTGAAATATCTCCAGTAATCATGCTTTCTCCATTAAGCGGATTACTGGCGCCCCACGCAGACGTAGTCCCACCTGCTGTCACATATTGAATGTCAACAGTATCACCAGCAGAAACCTGAATTAAACCCTGGGCTCCCATGTATCCCTCATCAGGAACACCTGATGCTCCGCTATAACGAGTTCTTTGAATTAAGGTTGCAGGAGTACCATTCGTTTTTCGAAATCTCAAGCCAAAATATACTCCGTTACCATATGTATTAAAAGACGTGTTTACACGATAAACACCGCCAATCGGAAACGTGAATGCCGAACCGCTTCGAGTAATACCAGAAATCAGCCCATCAGTAAGCGTAACTATCGAACTAATACTGCTCCACGTCGCTGAAGACCAACCCAATGATACCGTCGTTGTCCAGCCATAATAATATGCATTACCCGATGCCGACGTCTGCGTGGTTCCATCAGGGAAAACATATCCTCCGGATGAAGATCGAATTTGACCGGCAACATCAAGTTTATAGGCTGTTGCCGATGTTGTTCCAATGCCAACATTACCAACAAGGGGCTGGAGAATGAGTTGATTTTGACCGCCACCATAGGTTCCGTAGGTTCCATATGATTGACCGTCAAGAAGGGTTTGGATTGCAAGAGAATTATCGAGTGGCTGATAGAATGCAAGTCGGTCGTTTCCCATGGCGATTTGGAGTTTTGTGTCTGGACTATTTGTCCCTATTCCCACATTTCCTCCCGAGTAATACATATTAGTTCCATTTAGAAGCCAGAAGGTAGGATTTCCATTGGGAGGTTGATTTGATCCGGGACTTGAGAAAGCAAAGATACTTATGGCGCAAGCAAATAAGCCGATGGCGATACTAAGAGAGAGAAGCTTGAGATTATAGGAGAGAAAGGATTTTATCTTTGAAATATTCATTTCACAAAAGAGGCTTACGAGCTTTTGGGCCCTTATATAAATTCCGACGATTGAACACCGCTTCTCCTCCCCTATTTTTTATGAACAGCCTTGGAAGTTGTTGATGGAGTAGAAGAAACATTTGGAGTAGGTGGCAATGTCTTCATATCAAGCTGATAAGCTTGTTGTAACTCCTTATTGAGAGCGTTGCTATCCGAGATGCGCTGCATTATCGGTAAATACAAAACAAAATACCAAAACAAAAATCCAAGAACAAAACAGGTAAGGGTTCCCAAAATAGAAAGGATTGCTACCTTTTTCCAATGCACTTTTCTATTATTCAAAGAAAAAAGTTTCTTTTTCATTATTTTTATTATTTTAATTTACCTGTATATATCATAACAAATCCAAAGACACTTGTCGCAGGGTTATTAACATGTCCTATTTCAAGCGTACAAAATGCATATTTTCGTAAAATACAAGAAAAATGATAAAATAAGCTTATTCCACGCATCACATCTATGAAAATCTTCGTAAAAACAAAGCCTTCTTCAAAAAAAGAAGATATAACTCAAATTGATGATACTCATTTCGCAATCGCCGTCAAAGAACCGCCGCGAGATGGGAAGGCAACGATTGCCGTCATGGAAGCACTATCAAAATACTTTAAAATCCCATTTACTCGAATCCGCCTCGTTTCCGGCTTCTCGAACAGGGAAAAAGTTTTTGAAATAAATTGAAACAGATAAGAAAAGGCATGAATCCTGGATCAGACCCAGGATAACAGAAGGGGTTATTTCCCATCCAGCGCTCCCCTGCTTGCGCTAGTCAAGTAATTATTTGATGGGTTCCACAAAAGCCAACCGCCGTAATATTTACTTGTTGCAGCCGTATTCAAAGAATCATATACCGCCTGCTTTTCTTCGCGAATCATTGCGGACGTATATGTCGCGCCAAGATCAAAATCCTGAAGCCATGGACGAAGCTTAGTGTCGGGGACATGGCCCATCGCATACTGCGCTTGCCCCGTTGAAGATACCGTCGAATTCGCATTTCCCATTGCCATCAGTTTCGCAAGGCCATGGTCCATAGAATATTTAATTATTTCATATGGATAATCTGCCGGATTCTTATATCCCAAAAAACCATTCGCATAATGCGATGGATATACCATGGGACATACGTAATCAAAATATTCATACGCGCCTTGAATAATCTGTCCAATACCAAGATCGTCATTATTTACCGTCGCAAGACCGAAGAGATCAGCGGAAATACGATTATTCGGAAATGTCTGCCGTAAAAACTTAAAATAATCGGTAATAATCGTGGCGCGAGGAGTTTTTTCATCCCAATACGGATACGAAATACTCCCAATAGAACCATCAGAGGCAAAACGGATATAGTCAAAATTTATCTCATCAAAACCACGATCAAATCCATCCTTTGCAATTGATGCAAAATAATCCCATGCCGGCCGCGCTGCAGGATCCATCCATGCAAGATTATGATTATCGGTCCAAATACCACCTGTTTTTTTATTTTTAAGAGCCCATTCCGGATGAGCTTTCGCAAGAATCGGATCTTGAAAATTGGTAACGCGGCCAATGACATAAATGCCGTTGTCATGCAATTCTTTAATAAGCGTATTTGGACGAGTGATGCGGATTTCATTTGTCGCTCCTGATGATATCACTTCGGGAATGTTCATCTTATAAGAAACATATCCTGAATAATCTTTGATATCAATTATAACCGCGTTTAATTCGGTACTTTTAATGAGGTCAATAAGCGATTTCATCCTCGCCGGCGATCCCGCGGTCCATCCCGTAATATAAATTGCTTTTATGACCGATGGCGGATTTTCAAGCTTTGACTGAAAAGGAAGATCTGAATTCGAACTTTTAGCAATATTACTGCTTGATGCCGTATCAAGCGTGCTTGAGCTCTGCTTATTTCCGAGCACGGCAATATTTTCTAAAGCTCCTCCCGTATTGGGGAGAATCACAATCTTTTCATCTTTTGAAAATAAAAAAGCTCCGGCAGCGAAAGCTCCGGCAGCAACGAAAATTGCCATAGGCACAGAACGGAAGTTCATTATTATCATCATAATTCAAAACATCGCTGGAATCAAACACAAAGAACCCGTCTTAAAAATAAATAGTTTGGATATCATGAGAAATTTTCGAGCGAGAAGCATAAATTTCGAAGAAGAATACCGGATAGTATTTGATGAGAAATTTATACTTCGGAGTTGAAAATAACCATGAGAGATAACTAATTTACTTTCAAGACGGGTTCCAATATAATTGACTCATGGCACAAGCATTTTATCGCAAATATCGTCCGAAAAAACTCGAAGACGTCCTCGGACAGGAAGCAAATATTTCAATTCTAAAAAATGCTGCAAAAAATAGCCGTCTTGGACAGGCCTATGTTTTTTACGGACCACGTGGTACGGGAAAAACAACGACGGCACGCCTCTTAGCAAAACTCCTCAACTGCGAAAAAAGATACGCCGATCCAGAATTCGCGAAATTAGGAGAACCATGCAATGAATGTCGCGAGTGCAAGCAAATCGACGAACAAAATTCTTTTGATGTCACCGAAATCGATGCGGCATCAAATCGCGGCATCGACGAAATTCGTAATCTCAAAGAGAATATCGTAACGTCTCCTACGACCGCAAAGTATAAAGTCTACATTATAGACGAAGCCCACATGCTTACCGGCGCAGCGTTTAATGCGCTCTTAAAGACGCTTGAAGAACCACCGCAGCATGCCGTAATCGTTCTTGCAACCACTGAATATGAAAAACTTCCACCTACTATCACCTCGCGCGCACAGCGCTTCGCTTTCAAAAAACTTACCAAAATCGATATCGTAAAAAAGCTTTCCGAGGAAGCAAAAGCTGAAAAAATTAAAATTGACGAACCAGCACTTGAGCTTATTGCTGCCGTAGCAGAAGGCAGTGTTCGCGACGCAGAATCACTTCTCGATCAAATCTCATCACTTCAAAAAAATATCGATCTCGCCGCCGTCGAACGTATTACCGGCAGAACCGGCATCGCCAAAATCCACGATCTAGTACAATCGATTATTAAAAAAGATCTCAAAGATAGTCTCGCGCGCGTATCAGAACTCAACGACGAAGGATATAATCTCGTCGTATTCACGAAAGATCTTATTCACTACCTACGAAAAGTTCTTGCCATCAAAATCGATCCGGCGCTCGGCACAACATTCGAAAAAGAGCTTACTCGCGACGAAATCGCCAATATGAAAAAAATTGCCGAAGGAACCGATATCATATTCCTCGCAAAATTCATATCATCACTCATTCGAGCTTATTCAGAAATGCGCTACTCCCCCTTTGCTATCGTACCACTCGAAATAATGCTCGTAGAAAATTTATCGTAATCAAACAAATATGAAAAATTTTATTTCTTCGTATCGATCTTTCTTTATAAGAGAAAGATTCCGATCGCTTCTTGTCGGAATTCTTCTTCTTTCCCTTGCGGTCATATCTCAAAACTTTGCGTCCTCATACGCCATGGCCAACTCAGGGCAATTCGTTGGCGATTTCTTTCTCGAGGTTCTTCCCATCATAAATCTGAATAATATAATCATTGAAGGAGCATTTATAGCCTTCCTACTAACTATTATTCTCATTTTTCAAAAACCGAATTACATTATTTTCACAATGAAGGCATCTGCTCTTTTCATAACAACGCGCGCCTTCATGATTTCCGTAACTCATCTCGGCATCTATCCCGGACAAATAACGTCAGGCTTTGGATTCTCGGATCGTATCTATGAAGCACTCAATCTTCATGCCGGCTATTTTTTCTCAGGACACACTGGCTTTCCCTTACTCATGGCGCTTATTTTCTGGAAAAAACGCGTTCTACGATATTTATTCCTAACAATTTCCGCAGTTTTCGGTATTTCGGTTCTTCTCGCGCATGTCCACTATTCAATAGACGTTTTTGCAGCGCCCTTCATGACCTATAGCATCTTCAAGCTCGCAGAATATCTCTTCCCAGAAGATTACGCATTGGTTGATGCGGCTGATTAAAACAACCCTCCTTGTCATCCTCCGGTTTACTGCGCCCCACCGTAACGCTTCACGAAGGAGGGACCGGAGGATCTATGTTTTTAATTTTCTTTTTTGAATTTTTTCTGCCCGAGGTGGATCCTCCGACTAAATCGGAGGATGACATAATAAAAAATACGACAAAAGAAAAAACAACTGCTAAATATTTTTTTCGTCTCCAATCCTCAGCTTAACAGAGTTCGCGAATCGTAAAATATCAGACTCCATCGAAGAAATAAATTTACTTTTCTTTTTGTGTCGCTCTTCTGCAATCGCAATAAGTTCCTTTAGAAGATTACCCGTTTCCAGCCCGCTCGCCTTCCATAAATGATGATAGAGCGTTCCCGGCAATGTATTTATTTCGTTCGCATAATATTTTTGATTTTCTTTATCGAACAGAAAATCTATCCGGACCATTCCCGAACATCCGAATTTCTTAAATATTTCAATCGATAACGATTGAATCTCTTCGGTCAACTCTTCGTTAAGACGCGCCGGAATGACAATCTTTTGATCCGCATTCCCCAATTGCGTACCGCCATCATTCAAATATTTGTCTTCATATGTAAAGAGGTCGTTTTCAAAAATCGATTCTTGGATGAGTGATGCCCGCGGATTTTCGCCGCCAATCACCGCACATGTTATTTCCATCAAATTACCAACCGCTTTCTCGATAAGAATTTTGTCATCGTATTTCAAAGCAACTTCAATCGCAATTTCCAGTTCTTTTGTATTATTTGCTTTCGCGATGCCAATAGAAGACCCAAGTCGAGCTGGTTTCACGAATATCGGCCATCCAAGATCTCTCTCTGCTATTTCAAGAAACTCTACCCTTTTTGCATTCCATTCATTTTTATCAAAATAAAGAAATTCGGTTGTCGGAATATCGAAGCGCTGGAAAAGAAGCTTAGTAAGTACTTTATCTATAGTAATCGCCGAAGAAGCGACGTCACATCCAACATACGGCATGTTGAACATTTCAAACAATCCTTGCATTGTGCCATCTTCCCCGTTTTGCCCATGAAATGCCGGGAAGGCAACATCTACTGTATATTTTTTACCACCCAATCCCTTGTTCTTAAAAACTAATTTTCCGTTCGATGCTTCCAAGTCCAAATAAATTTTCTTGTCATTTTTTCGATCTTCAATCTTCCCCGTAGTAAACGTTTTTAGGCTTCCCATTTTTTCGGACACAAACCAATATCCGTTTTTATCAAGATATATCGGCACGATGCCATAGCCCAACTTCTTGAGTTCGGAAATAATAAATTCACCCGTAATGATCGAAACTTCATGTTCCGGGCTTCTGCTTCCAAAAAATACTCCAATGTTCATAGTTAAAAATAATTATCGGTCCAGTCGTTTTGAAACAAAACAACATCGCCGGCTTTTAAAATACTCCCAAGATGATTATGCGCTTCGACTGCGCTTTCAAAAATAAGAACGTTTTTCATATCGAACCCGGAACCTTTCAGCCCTTCAGTGATATAATCCGTTACGCTATTCTTAATAAGGATTACGAGATTTGCCACAGCGCCAAGCCGCTCCCCCAGATCGACATGAACTCGCTTTGTCGCGCTGCCCATTTCAACAAGACCAGGAGTTATGTATATCTTCCTCTTGTTTTCGAATTTATTCAAGACGTTTATCGCCGCAGTCACGCCCGCTGGATTGCCATTATAACTATCATCAATTACCGTGACGCCATTCTTGGTAGGAACAAGCTCGAGTCGATGTTTGGGGGATTTTACTTTTTGAATTCCATTCTTTATAGCCGTCATATCCAGGCCAAGCTTCTTTCCCACGAGAACACTTGCCATCGCCACGCCAGGAGCGTATTCCCCAAGCAAGGCAATATGAAGGTTAGTTGATATCTCATCGCTTCCTTTGATTTCAAAGTCATATCCCGATCCATCCTGTGAAAAAATAATATTATTGACTCCATATTCACAAAGATCCTGATTTGCGACGCCATAAAGCCCAAAGATTCCCTCTCCTCCATAGCGCTTATAGTTTTTCATAATCAACTCATCATCGGCATTTATAAAAATCTTTCCACTCGTGCCAGCTGCAAGTTCGAAAATCGTCGCAACTGTATTTTCAAGCGCTCCCATTCTTTCAAGATGCGCTTCATTAATCCCCGTGATGATACCTATCTTCGGCCATATCATTTTACAAATTTCCCGAATGTCGCCCTGCTGGTGTTCCCCCATTTCCACAATAAAAATCTGCGTATCTTCATGAAGATCGTTTTGAATAATTCCCGCAATACCAAGAGTCGTATTTATATTCTCGGGCGTTTTCAAGACTTTGAATTTCTCCGACAACACGGTACTTATAACTTCTTTTGTGGTTGTTTTCCCATAGCTCCCCGCTATCCCTATAACCGTAAGCCCTCTTAACTTTCTAATCTTTTTCGTCGCTTTCAAAATAAGTCTCCTCTTCATAAACCGATCCGGAAAATACAAGAGCATCATCGCAACAATCAAAAAAAGTGGGAAAAACAAAAGACAAACAAAAAATACAACAAAAAACATCACAAAAGAATAAAGCCAGAAATGCATAATGCCCTGAATTATAAATATATGCCTCACGGCGGCAGCGAATATAAGAGTGAAAGAAACAATCGTAAGCGCCTTCAACTTTAACGTCCATACCAATTCTTGCCGATGATCCTTAGCACCCCTCAAAAGCAATCCTGGAACCATCTTCAAATACCGCTTGATATCATAATTTTCAAGCTGAAAAAAGTAGAGCTGATGAAGAATTCTTTTCTTTAGCATCATAATCTCGAAAGATAATTTTTAAATACGTCCAAAAATTCCTGCGGCTTATCAAGAAATGAAAAATGGCCGGCATCTTTCAAAATAACCAGCTTTGAGCTGAAAATAAGTTTGTTCATTCTATGCGACAAAGAAAGCGGCGTCGCTTTGTCACAATCTCCCCAGATAATTTCGACGGGGACATTAATGCGCGTCATATCGTGCGATAAATCCTCATTGATAATTTTTAAATACGTTTTGGTAAGTTTTGGCGTCGCAATATAATCCTCTGCTCCCATCCATCGGTATATCGAATCCCTAATCGCTTTCACCTCTTTATATTTGAATAAAATATGCAACGGCCGCGCAATAATTCTTTTCAGTTGTTTTGAAAGTGTTTTATCGACGAATCCCGCGCTATCAACCAAAACGACTCCCTCCAAAAATTCAGGACGGCGCGAAGCAAGCTTGATAGCAACGCGCCCACCAAAGGAATGCCCAATGAGAATAGCATTCTTCAATTCAAGTTTCATAATGAACGCCGACACGACATCGGCATAATCACCAACTCCCCATGCTTCCTCCGGATGTTGAGATTTTCCGAATCCTGGCAAATCAAGACAATATATTGAATTCGTTTCTTGAAGATTTTTTACTATCGGCAGCCATACGGCACCCTCCGATCGCCAACCATGCAAAAAAACGAGCGTTTTAGAGCCCTCTAAGCCATTCGTATGGTAGTTTATCAACAAATCACCTATCGTTATCTGTTTTACAAAAATGGACATTTTCTTTTTCTCTGATCATCATTATATCCGATTTCTGACTTTTTTTCATCCTAAGATTTCCATCACCCCGTTGTGGTATAAATTAATCCCCCCTTGTCATCCCATACCCCTTCTGTCGTCCCAGCACTGAATCCCTCCTTTGCGAAGCGCTACGACAGGGCGCAGCAAGTTCAGTATAAACTCCGGCTGGGATTCATACTTTTAATTTTCTATCTGTCATCCCGTGCGGAGCCTGTCCCGTACTACGATACAGGGACACGGGATCCAGATCGGTATTTAATCCATTAAAAAATTAATCCTGGATCCCGGGTCAAGCCCGGGATGACAGATAGGGAGGAAAAGCGTGGATAGTCCGACTGAAATCGGACTATGACAGAAAAGAAAATGGATCCTGGATAGCCGAAGCGGCTTCCGGGATGACCCACCGAGCCGGTGGGTCACTTTCCTCCGTTATAAAGCGCTTTTATTTCTTGTGCCGATAATGCGCGGTTGTAAACACGAGCGTCATCAATGAGGCCATTATAATGATAAAGTGACGTGTTTCCTCCAAAAATTAAATCAGTAGTATTGACAGTGGGAGTAATGCTACCGATATTTAAATCCATAGAATCTATCCCATCAAAATAGGTTCTCATAGATACTCCATCATAAACACATACTACTTGATGCCATTTTGCGGCATCGATTGTAGTTATAGGCATTTGATTCGATCTACGGGATACATCATAGAGATCAAAATAAATATTGTTACCATATATCCCAATAAAATAATTATCAATCGATCCCCAGTTACCTGTCTTTCCTAAAATTCTTTGAAAAGATGTTTTGTCATTTATTTTGACCCAGACTGCAATTGTTAGTTTGCCATTAATACTTAGGCCTGCCGTGCTGGGCACATTCACATACGTACTCGTCCCATCAAACGTCCCTGCATACGGTCCTATCTGTCCAGGAGAGTAGTATCCATTCGTTCCAGTAGCGGTCCCATTCCAACTTCCACTCGCATTGTTTCCTGAGTAGTCATACGCCACGGTCCCGGTCCCCTCATCAAAGGTCCAGTAGCCTACGAGGGAGGGGTCTCCATAGTCCATAGGTTGGAGAGA
>CAIWCR010000017.1 GCA_903911245.1 uncultured Parcubacteria group bacterium
ATATAAAGATCTCGAACAACTTCTTATGGCACCCAAAGGCGACAGCTTGCGCGCACTTCGTGACAAGGCAATCCTTGAAACATTTTTTTCGACTGGTTTGCGACTTTCCGAACTATGCGCACTCCCCCGCACCATCGATCTTAGACGTGGCGAAGTTTCCATTCGCGGAAAAGGAGATAAAATCCGCGTCGTATTCATCGCCGATTCAGCACGCGAAGCAATACAAACCTATCTCAAAAAACGCGGCGACACCGAAGGCGCACTTTTTATAAGTATCAGTAAATCAGGAAAAGTTATCGGAAAAATAACACCACGATCCGTTCAGCGCCTCATTGCCACACGTGCTCGCGAAGCCGGCCTTCCAAAACACGTTCATGCGCACGAACTCAGGCATAGCTTCGCGACCGATCTCCTCATGAACGGCGCCGATCTCCGTTCTGTGCAGGAACTTCTCGGACATTCCAATATCTCAACCACGCAAGCATATACCCACCTCACCAACAAAGCTCTCCGCGAAGTCCATAAAGCATTTCACGGCAAAAGAAGAGACGGATAATAGAAGTTAGAAAACAGAATTTAGAATATAGAATATAGAATACTGTTCGAAAGCCAAAAAACATTCCCTTCTGTCATCCTGGAATTTCGAGTCTTCGAGAAATATCCAGGACCCAGGACTAACTCATTCTCTCTCCTCTGTCATCCTCCGACTTGGTCGGAGGACCCATGCTTCCAATCTTTCTTCCACAAAAACAAAAAATCGCCATAAGGCCATGGGTCAAAATAATTGGATAGACAAACCGCGGAGCGGTGTTTTAGAGGAGAGAGTTTTAAAATCTCGCACTACTCCTCTGTTTGATTCCATCATTCTGACTCACAGCCTTATGGCGACAATTTCCAAAATATCTTATATCGAAACCGCTTTCATTTCAATAATGAAACTGATCTCAAAAAAGATGGGAAGTTTTTAAAGGACTTCCCGGAACCTTTGCGGCTCCTTTTTGATGCGCTCAAAAAGGATAAAAGATATTTCGGTTCGCTGCCTCGTGCAGCAAAGCTGAAATACCAAGCAATACCGCAATCGAGATGTAGTAATAATACATCTCGAGTAGGAAAACAGGATTCACTTTCTGCAATTCGGTTACGGGAAAATTCCCGAACTCGATTACAAAAACAATCCCAGCGACAAAGCCTGCAATGAGCAGACACGCATTTGCCGCAGCGCGAAAAGCTAGTGCCATTTTAAGCACCTCCTTTCTCCGTTTTAACGTTACCGGCAACGTTGTTCTGTTTCGCCCTTTGCGCTTCGCTTACCAAGAGGTAGCGAATACTTGGGCTCATCAGGCATAGACACGCACTCTGCGACAGGGAAGTTTTTCAGAGAAAAACTTCCAAAACTCTTTTTTAACCCTGTCCGTTCGGAACCACCCGAACGGATTATATTGTCGCGAATGCGACAACGATTTTGAAACTCTGCCGTTTCCCGACTCGCCATTTGCTTAAGGTGCAAACGGTGACAAAAACCTTTATGAAATTAACGCCGAGCTAACCTAGCTCGGCGAATTTTGTCGGCAGTCTCCTGCCGACTACGACCGCCCTTTCAGAAGGGCGGACGTCGTAGATGAACCGCACCAGCTCTTCGCCGGTGTAGTTATCTGCAATTTTTTTTACGATGCCGCTTCCGGCATCGTATTCTAACCGGCAAATCTGCCGGTTAGTCGACACTTCTTGACCTCGTCCGCGGTCATAAAATGCCGCAGATGGAAATGCCGTCGGGTCTTCCGAAAAGACCCGAGCCCAGAATTCGTCGGGCGTGTTCGCCCACCCGACGCTTTCAATCCAGAGTGCTTTTAACACTCCAGAATCTTGAAGTGGTGGCAACGCTTCAAGATATTTTCCTATATCGGCACGGGGGATAATCCATCCCCGCGAGCCCATACAGGAATGATCTCTGACCGCAATTTCGTCGTCAAAGACGACGATATTGCAATCCATCCCGCCGACGGCATGTACCGTCGGCACACCCGCGTAACGCAATGCGACACGCAAGCGTGGCCATGAAGCGGCCAGTTGATTGAAAGTCCCTCCTCGAGACTTTCGGATAAAGCGGATGTGTTTACATCCGCCAAGAGACTCGTGGAGCCCCTCCACGATTGCAATAACTCCCACGTTGGGAGTTATTTTCGTGAAACCGTTTTCTAACGGCTCCACTTTTGCAAGACATTCAATCCCATCAGGGATCATGTGTCTAACAAAAAATTTTTCACTCGGGTCGATCGTAATAATCGACCCTCTTTCGTTAATCTTTCTGGCCATAATAATATGACCTCCTTTCTTATTGCCCATTTTAGCGGGCACCCCGTCGCCTGTCTGACGATTGCGGGGTTTTGCCGGACTAAGCGAGTCCGGCTTTTTTCATCGCTTCGGCAAGAGTGCCGAGCGATTCGCCACCTACGCTTGGCTGGTTTACATTGCCGAAATGAACTTCGGCAATATATCCAACCACGCGGTTTGGGTCCGCGCCCCCGAAGAATTCGGGATTTCCCGAAACTTCTTCGAGGTGTCGACGCACCCGATCCCTACCGCAAACGAGGACGATATGCTCGTCCAATACTGCAGCAGGTAACGCCGCAACTCTCGCCATAAACTGGCGAGCACTCTCTTCATTTCCTTGAAAGGCAATGAAGAGAGCTCTTGGGACATCGCTCTCCATTTTTGCCAGATCGAAATCCGGCGTATAGGAGATTGTCTGTCCCGGGTAGTCTCGCTCGTCTATAAATTGACGAGCGATGTTCTCCGCCCAACCGAGCGGAACGGAGACGAGCGACCACATCTCGCCTCCAGACCCATGACTCGTCGAAGCTTTTGAAAGCTCACGAGTCTCGGGACCAAACACAACCGAAAAGCTCGGCCAGCGTTTGGCCCCACACCCGTTCCGATACTGTTGTACCAGAACGAGTTCCCGTTGTGCTGTCTCCTCGCAAGGAGCTATCACAACGCTTCCGTCCACGATGGCAACATGGACCACGTCCAAATTGCCATCAACAGACGACGAACCGAGAAGCCCGACATCATATCGGGTCATCCCCGAGTTCGGAGAAAAAGGAATCTGACCATCTTTGATCAGAATTCCCTTGTTTACGCTCCGACCACGGAGCGTGAGGGAAACGTGCGCTGTGCTCACAGCCACTCGCCTCCCCCATTTGAAACTTTTTCAAGCGCCAGGCGAGCCTGGCGTTTTTCTGGCGTTTCCACACGCCAGGATCCATTCATCCACGCATACCACGTGGATGAATATTTTCCATCGAGCCGGAATTCCGCTTCCGGCTCGATAATGGCGAGAACTTCCTCGCCATTTCCACAACGACCGGCATCGCCAAAAGCGAAGATGCCAGCCGCGATTTCCATGACACCAACAGCATCATGGATTTCATACCGGCGGCCTTTTGAATAGGCGCCGGTTGCGTTTATGATCGCGAGACAGCGCGTCTCGCTTTCATAAACGCCCCTGACGAGGACGATGTCGCCCTCGTCGCTTTTTTTCGCCCGAACCTCGGGCCCATCCCCAATAATAGGGATGGTCTTTTCAGTCCTGCCCCTTCCTCTCTCTCCGAGGACAATCTCAGAGAGAGGCTCTCCGTCCTTCTCCAGTTCGACCAGAACTGGAGACTCGCCCGGAAAGCCAATTTTATATAATTTCATTTTTCCCCCTTGCCCGTGCGGTAAAATTTTGCCATTTTTTTTGGCAACCGCATGGGCGAAAAAGATTTTTATCGGAGTACAAACTCCGACCGGCGGAGGTGCCTATCAATGACCTCCTCCACCGTGTTGGGCGTGAGTTTTGAACTCACGCCTTGAGGCGATCCACCGATAGTCGGCGAACCACCCCAACCGGGCTCGAGAGCAGAGAGCTCTGCGAGCGCGGCTTTTATGTTTACAAACCGCTCCTCGAAGGAGCAGATCGTAAACTTTCGGTGGGGTTCCCCACCGCCTAGCCGGAAAGCTGGGTTGAGCGCGATTACGACCGGGGCCAACGCATAGCCTACGGTCGTCGCCGCCCGGTGTGTCGATTCGACGACAGCAATTCTGCCGTCGAATCTCGCCTTAGCTTTGATCGCGCCGCTTTCCAGTGCCGCAATCATGTCGAGTCGTTCGCGCTCGACGTTGGAGCGGTATTGCTCGGGCTCTTCGCCCGTAAGCAACCATCGCTCCATTACCGCAACGCGGTCGGCAATAGGGACTTTGAAATCCGCTACTGCCGCCGCAATCGCGGCAAGTGGCCGAGAAGATTCTGCCGAAGCAGATTCTTCCGGCCACGGATCTTCTCTGGTTGGTAGAGGCTTAGGCCCCTGCCAACCGCCGCGCGCGAACTTGTCCGCCATTGCGACGGACAAAATCCGTTCGTGGCAAACAACGATATCCTTACCCCCAGAACGAAGGCAGAGTACCGCCATCGCGCCGACCGCATCGAGGTCGGCGCGAACTGTGACAAGAGTTGCGCCAACCGGCGGCAACTCTGCATCCATCGCGGCTTCGATCGCCGCGATGGACACACTTCCCGCAACACCATGTTGCGGGTCGAGGTTTTCGATACACCGACTCGCGAGAGCCGGTATCGTAACCTCAATTCCGTAAACACCAACCGTGCTGGCGAATACGGCATTGTTGGCTTCGATCGCGGCCGGAATCGGCCGCGGGTCTAACAACGCAAAATTAAACATAAAATAATCTCCTTACCCCGACGCTCTTTTGTCGTCCGCAGGCATGCCACTTCATACAAGCAGCATTCTGGATACCACAAATTGATATTCAAAATGCTACTCATACAAGTAACAAAAAGGAAATTAAATAAAGAACTTCAACACACCGCTCATAGCTCGGACGCTCCCGTGTAATAATCCGCGAACGTATAATCGCTACGAACAAATATATTGCTTATTAAGTTTTCAAAGAACTACTATCCCTCATCCAATCTATACTCTCTCCTCTAACTGATTGATTACAGATTGCCTCTCCTCTATTTCAGGAGATTTTTGCCGTGAAGCGGTGGGTTAGACCGTTTCGCCGGCAACGTATCTCACGAAAAGAAACGTTGTAGCGCCATGGATCATTATGATCAACGCGACATTGAAGACAGAGTCGTCGATTCCCTTTTGTCTTCGTTGCCGCTCTCGCTTATTTTCTGCGATGACATGCGCTGCGACGAATAATAGATACAATGCCTCATGCGGTAACTCTCTCCTCGAGACCGATACCGACGGGCACCTATCGTTTATAAAAGAGCTGATGAGAATCACTTACCCGGATTCTCCTAGGTCTCTCTCCTCTAAGAAAGAAGTATGGAGGCGAATTTGGTTCCCCTGCATGCTTCTTTCTTTCCTTTGATCGCTCACTGTTCTTATTTGAAGTTGTGATGATCTTTTCCTTCTCTCATCCTCGCAAGAGTATTGTAGCATGGTTAGAAATATTTGTCAAGGACTTGTGGAGATATTTCTTGTAATCCTAGCTAGACTATATAAAATATGACGTTTTTCGCTTATTTTATTACTATATTTTGTCACAAAACCGTGAAAGCTATATAAACAAAGGGGGCGTTTTCATACCTTTGAAATATTTTTGTAATAAAAAATATCACATGGTATTATCTCTATAGGACTTACGAAAAATTATAAAACCCTCTCTGTCATCCTGGAAAACGCGAGTTTTCGAGCGTTTATCCAGGATCCAGGCTTGTATTTTCTTTGATTAAAGAAATGCAGATTAATCCTGGTTCCTGGATACTCCGACCAAGGAGTCGGAGTTCCAGGATGACAAAGGGGAAAACAAAGAAGTGTAATTTTTCGGAATTTTGCTTAAGTCTTAATCTATAATAAAGATATGTACGAACAAACACTTACCCAAGCAGGGCTTTCAGAGGATCAGGCTCGTGTATATGAAACGCTTCTCAAGCACGGAAACTCCCCCGCGAGCAAAATAAGCACCTATACAGGACTCAAACGAGGCCTTACGTATAAGGTTCTTGATGAACTCGAAAAGGCAGGGCTGATTATAAAGCACGAAAAAGAAGGATCAGTCGCGCAATTCGAACCGGCGCATCCTTTGAAGCTCAAAGATCTTGCCGACAAAAAGACGCGCGAAGCAGCGGATGCCCACGTTGCGCTTGATGGGATCATAAGTCCGCTTATTTCTGATTTTAATCTGGTTTCGGGGAGGCCCGGCGTTCTTGTTTATGAAGGTCTTGATGGTATAAAAAAGGTTCTCAACGATACTCTCACGTCAAAAACCGAAATTTGTTCATATGGCGATATTGAAGCAATTGTAAAAAACTTCGGCGACATAAATAAAGCGTATGGAATAAAAAGAGAGAAGCTCGGCATTAAACGCAGAGGCCTCCTTCTCGACACCTTGTTTGCACGAGAATATCTCAAAGATTATCACTCTGCAGTAACTGAAAATCGATTTATTCGCACCGAAGCAGTGCCATTTAAAAGCATTATGAATATCTATGACGAAAAAATTGCTTACATCACACTACAGCCAGAAAAAATAATATGCGCGATCATTGCCAATAAAGATATTTACGAAATGCATCAATGCCTTTTTGAGTATCTTTGGAACATTACCGAACAAATCAAGCCACTTCACGAATAGTTTTCGATGTCTTTTTAGTCGGCTTCATCTTTTCAAAAACACAATAGGTTTGTCCATCATTTTCAAAATAACGAGTAAGTGCGTAACCCTCCTGAAGTAATGAAAAATCGGGCCGGATGCCAGCAGGACATGTCATTGCAGTTATGTTTTCGCCTAAGTCTTTTTTTAATTTTATATCCCTCACAAGCTCCTCGATATTTAATCCCTTTGAAGAAAATAGTTTTTCTGCGTCGGGAAGTATTTCTATAGAAAAACCTGATACTCCTTTAAACTCGGACTCTTTTACTGCGATAAATCCTAATTCATTAATATATTTTTTTGCAATCGGTGCCATTGGACTACAATCAGCAATAATCGGAACACCAAACGCTTGCTGTTCAAGAAGTGCTTGCTCAACCATGGTTTCTCCTACTTTACCTTGCCAATAAGCCTGACTCGCATTAAAAGATCCTGCATAAATAGAGTCGAGCGTGCCGTCGTCGCGATATTTATAATCAAATCGACAAAATGCCGCAACCACACCCTGATGTTTCAAAAGATAAAAACGGGTGTTTTGATTTTCGAGAGAATCATCAAATATTTTTATAAGAGCATCGCTAAATTCCTGCGAAAAGCTAGTACGGTCACGATAGTTTTCGCGATAAATGTGATGCATCTCATCAATTGTTGCCTTTTGTTTCTTAAGGTCAGGTGCATCAAGTACGTCAAATTGAGCAAGAGCAAGCTCGCGCAAATCAAGAATACGAAAATCCTGATTTTGATGTAATGCCTTAAACGTACTCGTAAAAAGCATTGCCTCGGCTTTTACAGTATCGAGTTTTTCGAGAAGAGAAGAAATATCAGCATTCGCATCAACCTTATCGGCAAACGATTTCAAAAGCTCATTGCCACGATGAAGAAGATTTTGCGCCGCTTGATTGACGAGCTTTTCATCGGGCTTTTTTTCAGATTGAAAAGTCTCATTCAAATATTCACGCACGCCATCAACGGCGCTTGCGATTTCTGCATATTTTCCGAACAGCTGCTTAGCAATGTCAGGGTCGAGTTTTTCGGCAAGTTTGATTATCGCTTGCGAATATGTTTTTTCGTCTTCAGTGCAAGCAAGAAACGCCTTCGCGACATCAATTTTGTAGTCTTTGCAATTACTAAGCGCATCCTGCATTTCTTTCACTTCATCAACCGTGCGGCCATTGATATATTTGAGAAATTGCACCTGCGAAGAAAGAGGAAGTGCTGATATCTCTATTCCAAAATCATCTTCAATTACTTTTCGCATATTCAAGCGCATCAAGTACTCATAATTATATGTTACATCTTCCGATGCCCCGCCAGCCGGAAAAAGACGTTGCAGGTATTCTTCTCGAGTAAGAGATTTTACCTGATCTTTTTCCCCCTCAATGGACTTAATATATTCTTCGTTATTTTGAAGTATATCGTTCTTCGTAGACGATTGTAATGCTTCTAGGTCTATGCGACTCGTGTCAAAAAAGAATTTTTGTCCGGTCTCTTTTAGTTTTTGTTCAAAAAAGAAAATATCGAGCCATTGCTTTCCGGGATTATGGCTCCCCTTGCTAAGCTCAATTGATTCCCTTAGGTCATCATAAATATGATCATTAGATGAGTCATTTTGAGCTATAAACTGTTTTTCATCAATAGATCTCTTTGTCGCATTAGATGCCTTTAAAATAAAATCGAGCTTTTCACCTTTATACTTTCCCAAATAGCCTGGAGCAATAGGAATCACCATTTCCTTTATGAGAGTTCCCTTGTTAATGCCATATTGCAAACGAAAATCATATGATTCTTGCATGTGTCGATAGGCATAAATATGCGCATCATCTACTCCTGGTCCGATGATAAGACTGCCATGCTTAGCTATGTCTTCAAGGAAGACTCCACGCTCGCCAGCGTTGTTTAAGTGTTTTTTAATAAGATAATTTTCGCATATCGGGGCAATCTTTTTTACAAATTCTTTTGAAAACCGTATTGCAAATCGATCATAAAGACGGCAAGATTCATCGCGGCCTAGATTCATATACGTAAGACCTTCTAGTGTTGCAATATCAGCACTTAAAAAATCGATTATTTTATGCATTAGTAAGTTGCCTTCTGGAGTATTAACACGCACAAGAGCTTCTATCTTATTTTTGAGTTCATCAGAAAACGAATCTTCTGTTTTTTCAAGATTTTTGGCAAGTTTTTTCGTAAGCAGGCTCACCTCTAAATATCGCCTAGATTCACTTAGGGCCGCCAGAAGAGGGAATGAAAGAGGTTTTTCTTGTAATGAGATAATTTTTTCTACGGCGACAATGCGCTTCTCTTTTTCTTCTTGTGTGTCTCCCTGATAAATAAATGATACGAGCTTGTTTTCTTTGCTTTGCTCATTATCCCATAGTGCCTCAATAATCAACTCCATATCCGACTCTAAAATTATCTCGTCTGTTTTCTTGTTATTAATAACGAGGTCTGCAATTTCATTTATATCAGCTTCTGAAAGCGTATTTTCAATAGACTCTTCTTTTTCTTGTTGATTCTGGATTGCCTTTTCGCGCCGAACACCCGAAAGACGCACGTTTCGTAATAGTCCTACCAATTCCTTGCGTTTCTGCTCTTCTTCAGCTGACCGATTTTCCACTAAATCAGGCCGTAGTTCAGCGTTTGAATCCGAAGGCACATTTTTCTCTTTAAACATAATAGAATATCTTGATTTAATCTTAGCATACCCTCCCGCCAAAGCAGAGTCAAAAACCTTGACAAATCCTTACTATATGGTAGTATTTGGGCAGTAGCGCGAAGGCGCAAAAATTGAAAAAGGAAGGTGAAAACCATGAGACAATTGGTAACATTTCTTTCGTTGATAGTCATTGCCATGATGGCAATGGTAATTGGAACGATTTCTGGGAGTTTCATCATTGCCTGCGGATCTTTTGCTGGAATTCTCGGATTTTTTATCAGTCAGGGACTTGCTGAAATCCCGGCCTCTCCGGCAAATAAAGGAATTTTGATGACTGGCGGGAAACTCGAAAACAAATTGCTTCCTCCAGGATGGTATTTTCTTCCACTGCGAAGCAAGTTGTCCTTCGAAATAGTATTGGTTCCCGGAATTGAGGTCGCCCTCCGGTTCCCTGTAGAGATTAGGACTCCAGACAGTCACGACATCAATATCCCCTTCTTTATTTACTTCATCGTGGACCCACGCAATCCCAAAGCATTTATTGATGCTGGCGACATGGACGAAGTAAAGAAAAAAATCCAAGACCAGATCGAAGAAATTCTTCGGGAATGGATCACGTCACCGAATAAGGGTCCTCAAACATGGCGTGAAGCAAGAAAAGCAACCGAAGAAACGGCAAACATCATTCTTGAAATGATGTTTCACGCGAACTTCCCGAGAATCTCAGAAGAATTCCCCACGGAAATCCTCTTCAAGTATTTCGACGAAAGATTAACAAAAGACGATGAGAAAAAATGGGGCGAACGTCTCAATAATCTTAATGAAACAGAAAGAGAAAGATTAAAGATTGTCCTGGTAAAAAGAATCCAGGACATCGAGGAAATTAAGACGGGAAGACAAAGCCTCAGCCTCTGCCTCGATATGCTTGGGGTGAGAGTAACCCGCATTGGCTTAAGCAATATCGAACCAATTGGAGCAACCGCTGATGGCGTCAATAAAGTTGCACTTGCGCAACTTAATGCTGATGCCGCAAAAATAGACGCGGGAAACTTTCAAGAAGAAGTTGGAGATCTCAAAGAAATTCTTGGCGATGCAAAAGAAGCACGGAAAGCAGCAAGTGTTCGCCGCGGAATCACCAAGGAAGAGATTAAAGAGAGTCAATTTTCTCTGTCGCCAGACATGACAAAAGTGGCTGAGGGAGTTGCCCTTGAGCTCATTCGCACGTTTGCGAAGAAGGGAGAAAGATAATGGCAACGAAAAATCCGACACCAACCCCAAAAACACCGCAGCAGTGGATCAAGAAAATTTCGACTTATATATTAATCCTATGCGTTGCGATTTGGACGTATAACTGGGCATATGATCGGATGACGCAGAAGCCTGCGGCGGCCACCATAAATTATCGTCCGGTGACCGTATGCAGCGATGCATGGGAAAAAGACATGAACTATGAAAGCTTCACCGGAAAATACATTGACGTGAAGCTACAAGAAGGCTGCTGGGGGGGGCAAATTACGCTCCCCAAGAAATGGACGCGAAAATGGTATTTCCAGCATATCAACGAAAACCAAAATTCATGGATTGCGTTTAGTTGGCCAAATCCATATTCGCCATCAGGCCCCTATAAAGGGTACGTAACGGTAGATCTCACCAACCACCCTATGAAGTTCCGACTTCAAGGAGAAGGAACTGTTCGGTTTTATGGAGAATAATTTCTCCAAGCTCCCCGACGCTTTTATAGCGATCGGGGATTTTTATTTTATGCTGTGCGCCGCGAAGCTCATAGTTATTACTATGAGCGAAGTGGTGCCCTCGGGAGGAATTTCACTGCTCGGCCCCGACAAAGCTCGGCCTGCGCTTTGAAACCCCTCGGTTGATGAATTCAATTCATAAATTGGTTCGCTCGGAAAAAATAAATACAAAACACTTATTTTCTCCTCGCTGCCAATTTTCAATTCTTCAGCAATGGACCACCGCCTGCTCCGTCAGGCGGATATTAATAGATTGTTCTCGGCTTTTGCGAGAATCGGTTTTCCGACCCTTTCCCCGTTCAAATCCCCCCTCGATCTTGCACAAATAAAAATCCCTAGGCTGGGGATTTTATTTGTACTGCGTGCCGCGAAGCTCATAGTTATTACTATGAGCGAAGTGGTGCCCTCGGGAGGATTTGAACCTCCAATCCTTTCGGAATACGGTCCTAAGCCGTACGCGTATACCAATTCCGCCACGAGGGCATTATCTTTCATGCATCGTCAGTACTATTTCATAATAATGCTAATTGGTACATTTGGTAAAGATAAATCAAAAAACCCCTTGCGGGGCTTTCTGAGGTTTTATAAACAAAAGCTTATTGGATGGTACCAATATTAGTACCAAGAAGAGTCGCTACAATTCCAGGGACTGCCTTTGCAATAATGCCAACAGCTATCGCAACACATGCATAGATAAGCATATGTCCGGCCGTCTTTACTTTTTCTGGATCTCCCGCGGCAAAAAGATATTTAAATGCCGCATAGAGAACAAATATGATTGCCAGAAGAATAAGGAAGTAAAACGCCCAGTTAAAGATGGTAAGAAGCATTGTTCCTACGCTACCAATGCCGCCATTCAAAATGGACGACGGCGGTGTGATTGGTGGATTATTCATTTTTTCGTTTGGTTTGAAAAATACTTCGACCTTTCAGAAAGGTTCTTTAATAATTGTACCAGCTTAAAAAACAAGGTCAATCAAGACTAGGAAGAACACGCGCCCGTACCTGATGCTCCAAACATACTTCCGATGACGCCCGGCACCGCCTTTGCAATAAGCGCCACAATAATTCCAACAACCGCATACGTTATCGTCTTTGTAGCCTTCGTCACTTTATCAGAATCATCTTGCGCCCTCATATAGGTAAAAGCAGCCCATAATACATAGAAGATAGAAACAATCATTAATATATAGAATGCCCAATCAAAGATGGGGCAAAGCACGTTTTTACCGATGTCATTAAAGGAGGTTAATGATACTCCCGACGCTGCATTCGCGCGAACCGTGGAAAACAATATGGCATTCGATAAAGCCACGGCCACCACTCCTGTTACTATCTGTATTTCTTTATTAAAACGATAAAGACAATGTATTATTGTTCTCATTTTATTTTTATTTATCTTTTGACTTTTTTTGATTATACCATAATAAGCCTCCTAGAAAAAGCGTATTCCTCTAGCAAAATCGCCCCATCATCAAAACATATTACTCAAAAGGCCTGACACGCTATTCGCAAGAAGAATCACCACAAAGCCAATGCCGGCATATAATATTGTTTTTCTTCCCGTCGAAACCTTTTCTGGGTCTCCCTCGGAAGTCATCAATAAGAATCCACCCCAAAGAACCATGATGGCGCAAAGCGGCGCTGCAAGCATAAGAATGAAATTGATTATCTTTGGAACAACACAGCTCACATTGTCACAGCCAAGAGGGTTTGGAAGTTCAATCGATCCACCAGAGCCTGCTGCCGCGAAGGAACGAGTATATATACCAAGAACCCCGAAAACAAACAGCCACCAGGATTTTTTAATATTTTTCATCATTGTCTCTATTATATCACAAATTACTGAAATGATTGATTGCAAAAACTCAGAGGAAACGACTTTCCGGAAAGTGAATTGGTCGCATCGTAATAGATACCAGAAGATGCCTTCAGCTTGCATGCGTCGGTTGCGTTTATCTGAAGAACACTCAAAAAGTCCTGCTCTGCTGCCTCGCGCCATTTATCAAAAGGAGTTCCTATGATAACAAGCCAAAAACTCGAATCGGTGCTCGCATATAGTATCGAATAATTTTGCGTCTGTTTTACAACAATCGATCCCCCTTCGGAAACGTTAGGGTTTGATAAATAAAAGTTTTTGATTCCAACACTTCCTTCAGAACTGCCGATGGTGAGTATTGGATCTTTTGGAAACTTCTCCAAAACCTGCGAAGCCGAACCAATAACGTCAGATGGCGAAGCTGTTCCTGCACTATTTGTCGTGTTCTGATTTGACGTTTCTGTAATAGGAAGATTACCGCCAACCAATGACGTTTCGGTCGTATTGCTCTTTGAAGATGATTGACCCTTTAGAAGGGTAAAGAAGAGCGCTACTACGACACCAATAGCCAAGATCGCGACCGTAATGATGATTATTTTTTTCATGATTGAAAAGCCTTATCTTTTTTAATAGCGAGACCAAATATGCAAATGTCCACCAGTTCCATATTTAGTTTGCGCTCCGTTGCAACCTGTATATTCATTAAATGAGGTAGCGCCACATTCACTAACAGCAGACTGAAGCGCAGCAACCTGACCACACGTTGCATCCGCGTTTATCGCAGCATCGACACAGCTTCCATTATTATGACATTTATCCTGATGAGAACTACTTGGAGGCATTGCCTCGGTTATTATAATGGGAATTTTAGCATTATTCATGACGCCCTGAACGCATTGAAGTGTTGATGCCATGCCCTGGGTGGCCTGACAACCGTTTTTACACTCTACCCCAGCAAGAGAAACACAATCTTTCCCCTCCTCACATGTTGCAAGTGGTCCCATAGGAGTGCCGCCAGTGTCCCATCCGAGCAAAGAAAGAAGAGAAACAATCGGAGAGGTGACGGCCGCAGGATTGGTGGCTGCTTGATTAATTGGTAATGGCGAGAGCGTCGGCAGTTGGCACTTTGCAAGATCAGGATTAATAGTATTCAAAACAAGATGAGCGCTTGCCAGGAGAACGAGCCCCAAAAGCGCGCCCATAATCCAATCTTTTCCATCTGATTGTGCAGAAGGATTCCCTGCAGCAATTGCATATTTCACGCCACCCCAAACAATTGCACCGAACGCAAGAATGCCGCTTATCAAAAGCGCAAACCAATAAAAGTTAATAACCATGACGCAAGGATTATTCGCCGAGGCGGCTTGGGCCCCAGGAATATCAACGCTGATCACCGTATTCGCGAAAACAAGAAAAGGAGTCGCCACACCGACGAGAACACAAAGAAAAGAAATGATTTTTGTCTTGGAAAAAAGATTCATAAAAATTTTATAACTTTGGAAATCAATTCTAAAAATATTTTCTATCAATTTGCGTTTATATCACCGTTTACCAAAGTTTTCCGTTTGCATCATAATAACCGGGACTACCGCCACCTGACGAAACACTACATGTTCCCGTTCCAAATCCACCAACGCTCCCCGATAACCCAAGAGCACCGACAAATGTATTTACAATAAGCCATGCGCCGAGAGTGATGACAACGCCAAGAAGTGTTTTGGTTAAAACACCCTTCGCCTTACTGATTCCGTCTGGACTACCACGTGAAACCATATACATAATACCTCCCCACGCAAACAAAACCGGTGCGATAATAAAAACAACAACGGAAATACCAAAATAAATAATATTCTCGATGGTACTAATAAGATCGCACAAACTTGTACAAGGAGGCAATGATCCGTTGGTATAATTCCCTGAACACGATAGCAATGGCCCCCAAAATCCTGTCGGCCAAACATTTGGTACGGCAGCTGAGGCGAATGAAGGGAGGGTAATTGCGACGAGAGCAACGAGATAAAAGATTTTTTTCTTTGTCATTTTGATAGTATATTAGATTCTATCTTTGCCATCGCTCTTTGGGATAATAGCGTGGATAGTCCGCCTTCGCGGACTATGAAAATATATAAGAATATATTTTTATCTTACCATAAGCGCGTTTACGGCGCTCTGTGCAATATTCAAAGACTCCTCCGCGCTCACCGAGCCAGAAAGAGTGTTTTGAATCATAGAGTTGAAAATAGCATCAACCCTTTGACTGTCGGGTTCATGCCACGATCGCGCTGAAAGCGCCTGTGAGGCAAAGATGGAAAGATTGGGGTTTCCTTCTTCTGCTGCTATCGCAATCCTCTGCGCTGGCGGCTTACCGGTATCCCTTATATACATATTCTCGCCGTCGGCATAGGTCGTAAGATAAAGAACGAAATCCCATGCTGTTGCCACCTCTCCCTGTTTCGAAACAGCGAGTCCTTGATATTTTGGATAGTTCACCGCAATGGTAGCATCTTTCGGCTGAGGCATGGCAGCGACACCAATATTCAAGAATGGTGCCTTTGCTTTTATATTAGCGATTGCCGATTGATAATCAAAAATAACTGCGGTCTTCCCCTGAATAAAGCTCTGGGTAGCATCACCCATCGCATCGTTCCATGTGTAATAGGGTGACGAAGCATTAGCAAACTCAAGATAAAAATTGAAAGCGCTCAAGCCGGTGCTTGAAAACCGATTTCCATTCGCAAATTGCGCCGAAGAAAAATCACTTGCCATCATTACCGTACCGTTCTGCAACATTAAAAGAGAGAGAATATCGGGAGCATTCACAATGCTTTTTTCGCTTCCACCAAGAGCAACTGCGGCACGCGTAATCTGTCCCTGTCCATTCAAAACGCGGAGCTTGGGAATATCATTTTGAAAATCGGTCCACGTTTTCGGCGGCGTTGCGATTCCAGCGGAATCAAAAAAATCACGATTGTAAATCATCGCCAAAGTATCGATTGAAAGCGGGAGTGCATAAATCTGGTCATCTACGGAAAAATCATTCTGAACGACGCTCGGGAAATAACTTTGCAATTTTGCAACATCAAATTGCGCCGCAAACGTCGATGTCGGCATATACGCAAGCGTTGATTTCCATCTCGGAAGATCGCGATTCCCTATTTCAAAAACATCGGGGCCGTTTCCAGCAGCGAGCGCGGAAAGAATTTTGCTATCATATTCTGCAGGATCTATAAAAGTATATGAAATCGTAACATTCTTGCGATACGTACTATATGACGAAAGAAGATTGTTAAAAATAGCTGGTGATTCCGTTCCCCATACGGTAAGTGTTACTTTTTGCTGAGATTGCCGCTGCACAATTCCACCGATAGAAAAAAGATAAACAAGACCAAGCGCTGCCACGCCGAGGACGGCGATAATAATGATTTGTTTCTGAGTAAATTTTTTGAACATAATTTTAATGTCCGATATTTCTTCTCGTCACCAGCCACCCAACTCTAAATAATAATGACAGCCGCCAACCGATCGCCGCTCTTCAAATTCATAATCCGCACGCCTTGCGCCGCACGCCCCGTTTCTCGAACCGTTTTCAACTCTGTGCGAATCATTTGTCCTTTTGCTGAAAGCGCAAATATTTCATTTTCTTTCGTTATTACGTGCGCCGAAACAAGTAATCCCGTCTTGGGCGTAATCTTTGCGGTTGCAATTCCCGAACCACCTCGATTTTGCGACTTGTAATCTTTGAGTGAAGTTTGCTTCGCAAAACCATTTTCCATAACCACCAGCAACCGTGCATCGGCTACTTCTTTTATTATATCAAATCCTGCAATTTCGTCATTTTGTTTTTTGAGTTTTATAGCGCGAACGCCAGCCGCCGTTCTCCCCATTGGACGCGCCTGCTTTTCATTAAATCTGATTGACTGACCATAACGCGTTGCAAGTACCGCCTCGCTTGATCCGTCGGTAAGCTTTGCCCATTTCAGATAGTCACCTTTTTTCAAAGAAATCGCGATGATGCCCGTGCGACGAATATTCGTAAAATCGCTCAGCGGTGTTTTTTTCATAATACCCTGCTTGGTTACCATCATAAGATATTTTGCTTTTTCGCCTTTATCAGAATAATTCACAATGGCATTCACGTTTTCCTCCGCCGGCAATTCCAAAAAGTTTTGAATTGCTTTTCCTTTCGAGATACGTGTCGCCTGGGGAATTTCATATACCTTCGTCTGAAACACGCGACCACGATCGGTGAAAAAAAGAACGTTGTCGTGCGTTTTTGCACTGAAAAAATGTGAAAGGAAATCATCATCGGCAACTTCCGATCCGATAAGTCCCTTACCACCACGATGCTGCACCTTGAATGTGTCTGGCGGAAGGCGCTTGATATAACCACCAGCAGAGACCGTGACGATCGCGTCCTCTTCTGGAATAAGATCCTCGTCGTTAATTGCTTCTACGGCGGCCCCCACTACTTTCGTCCGGCGCTCATCGCCATATTTTTCTTTAAGTTCAGAAACTTCATCCGTAATAATTTTCAAAATCTTCGTCGGACTCTTCAAAATAAGTTGGAGCTCGGCAATGAGCGCGCGCTTCTCCTTGAGCTCGTCAGCAATCTTGTTATATTCGAGCGCAGCCAACGTCTGAAGTCGCATTTCAAGAATAGCGGTCGCCTGCAAATCGGAAAGTTTGAAAATCTTCATCAAGTTCACATGCGCCTCTTCTTTGTCTTTTGATTTCTTAATTGTCGCAATCACGCGATCAATAGCGTCAAGCGCAATAATCAACCCGTCGAGAATATGAGCGCGGTCTTGCGCCTTCTTGAGATCAAATTGCGTTCGACGTCGAATAATTTCTTTTCGATGAACGAGATATGCATCCAAGAAATCCCGCAATGGCAAAAGGCGCGGCTCGACCCCATTTACCAATGCCAACATATTCATATTGAAGTTCTTCTGCAGGTCGGTGTGCTTATAAAGCCAATTCAAAACTTTTTGCGGCGGAACATCATTTTTAAGTTCGATCACAATACGCATTCCTTCACGATCTGATTCATCACGTAAATCACGAATACCCTCGATTTTTTTCTCCTGTGCATATTCGGCAATTGATTTTACAAGCTCTGACTTATTTACCTGGTACGGAATTTCGGTAATAACAATATCAAATTGTTTACCACTCTTTCGTTCCACAATCTCCGCCTTGGCGCGCGTAAGAATACCACCGCGACCAGTGATGTATGCCTCTTTGATTTCTTTCGTTCCATAGATAATGCCGCCTGTCGGAAAATCAGGACCTTTCACAAATTTCAAAAGGTCTTCAGTTGTTGCATCGGGATTCTCCGCAAGATAAAGAATGGCATCGCATACCTCGTTCAGGTTATGAGGTGGAATACTCGTTGCCATACCAACCGCAATACCAAGCGATCCGTTCAAAAGCAGGTTCGGGAGTTTTGCAGGGAGCACCTTCGGCTCATCACGCGTTGCGTCATAGTTTGGCATCCAATCCACCGTGTCCTTATCGATATCAAAAAGCATTTCGGCGGAAATCTTGGAAAGTCGTGCTTCGGTATAACGCATTGCCGCCGGCGGATCACCATCAATTGAACCAAAGTTTCCTTGTCCCTGCACCAAAAGATAACGCAAAGAAAAATCCTGTGCCATCCTCACCAGCGTGTCATAAATAGCGCTATCGCCATGCGGATGATATTTGGCCATAACTTCACCGACGACATTCGCCGACTTCCTGAACTTGCTCGAATTCGTAATACCAGCATCCCACATCGCCCACAACACACGTCGATGCACCGGCTTTAATCCATCGCGCACGTCAGGCAGGGCGCGCGAAACAATTACCGACATTGCGTAGTCAAGATACGATTCTTGCAGCTCTTTGGTTATGTCTCTCTTTTTCGCTTCCATACTCATTGGTTAATTCGGAAACCCTATATTGTTTTGATTTATAAAATTACTGGGAAAACGTATTGAAATAGCTAAGCCATACATAAATAATAACAATCATGCAGACAATGGAAACAATCACGATTATTTTCTGCTTTGTTCCTTCGTCCGATTCTCGAAGTCGCTTCAATAACTTGTCCATGATATTACATTGCTTTCAATATCACTGGACGACCTTTCTCTCCTATAAGATCCTTCTGCTTGAAAACAAACTTTTCAACAGGATCCGATTTTTTTCCTAACGCCTTTAGAAACTCGCTGGAATCTTTCGTAAAACTTGGAATGGCAATTTTCGCCTCAAGCTGTTTTACCATCTTCGCTGCAACCTCGGGCTCAAGAAAGTGCCCACCATCCGCCGGCAAAAAAAGAATATCGGGTTCAAAAAACTCCTCCATTAATGAAGCTGAAAGAGGACGAGAAAGATGACCAAGAAAAACGAATTTCATATCTTCCCACTCGACGACATACGCCGTTTTCAAAAATTTCTCTGACGATTCTTCGGTTATCGGAAATCCCGTAATCTCAATTCCCTTTGTTTCATATTCACCAGGAAAAGAAAGAATGCCCGCAGAAGAATCTTCTGCAATGGCCTCGCGCGTCGTGGACGCGAGCGTCTTCAAAACAACGTCTGCCTTGAGACGATTGTTTTCTGAATCAATCAGAATTGCCGTGTCTCCGCTTTGCAAGCGAAAGCATTTATTTCCGAAGTAGGTAACAATCATATGGAGCTATTATAACAAAGAAAAAACGAAAATTCCAGAGCAAAAACCAATTAATATTTAATAATGTGATTCAAAGAAAGATTTGCAGGGTTAGTTTCTGCGCCTATTCGAGGAGTGCCATTAGCGCCATCTGCGATTGAATTTCCCACATACCAATAAGGAGGAGCCGCAACAGCATCGTTGCCGGCGAGAAAATTAATATCGCCGCCAGCCTGGGTAGAATACCCCACGCCATTAAAAGTTTGTCCACCCTGTCCTTTAATATTGTGATAATGTCCCTGAAATTCGTCGTTCTGATATGTTCCCAGGACTCCCGAAAAGGCTGCGCCATTCGCGTTAGTCAATTTTCCCGATGTTCCAGATCCCCTTACAAAAACACCTCTCAAATCAGGGAGGTTAAATGTCGTCGATCCGTCACCGACGCCATACGTTGTTCCGATCACCGCAAATAAATCGGCATACGTCGTCCGAGAAATTGCCGCACCGTTACAAATCAACCAACCTACCGGAGCAACCGAGCCACCATACGTACTTATCAATCCAACCGGCATAACAAATCCGGTCTGGTCCTTTATTCTTCCATTAACTTCAAGTGCCGTACTCGGACTACTCGTTCCTATTCCGACGCTCCCGGCCGAATAATACATACTCGTTCCACTCAAAAGCCAAAAAACAGGATTGCCACTTGGTGGTTGATTAACACCGGGACTTGAGAAGGCAAAGACAGCAATCATGCAAGCGCCTGAGCCTATAAGAGTACTAAAGAAGAGAATTTTGAGATTGTTCGACACAAAAGCTTTCGCCTTTTTTAGATTCATTGCTTTTATTATAACAGGAATTAGAGGAAAATAAAAAAATAAGGCGAATAATAACCATCCGTGCCAGTAAGGCCCTCTACATCGGAAACCCCTTGAGCTTCAAATTTCTAAGCTCGTGCCTCGCTAAGAAATTTTAGGCGCTTGCAAAAAACCAAATTTCCCATATAATGACTTTCATGCAACAGACTGAAGAAAACAAGACAATACCATCAGCACTTGCCCAGGCAATGAAAACGGAGCTCTCCGCGACCGATTGGCCCAAGGAAGGCAATGTTATCGACGCGACATTCATAAAAAAGATTTCCCACAAAGCGTACTTTGATATGGGCCGGTTCGGAACGGGCATCGTTTATGGCGTCGAGATAGGAAATGCAAAGGAATCTCTGCGCAATATAAAGGCAGGTGACAACGTTCATGCAAAGATAGTCATGCTCGACGGGGAAGAAGGTCTTATCGAACTTTCCCTCTCTGAAGCCGGAAAGCAAAAAATATGGCAAGAGGCAAAAGAGCTTATGGAATCAGGCGAGGTGGTTAAAGCTCACATCGTAGCAGCAAATGCTGGCGGACTCATGGCCGCACTTCAAAACGAAATCAAGGCGTTTCTTCCTGTTTCCCAGCTTTCACTTGAACATTATCCTAAGGTGCAAGACGGCGACCGGACACGCATCACCGAAGAACTCAAGAAGTTCGTCGGACAGGACTTGAATGTAAAAATTATCGATGTCAATTCACGTAGCAATAAAATCATTGCTTCCGAGCGCGAAGTTCTCTCAACAAACGTAAAAGAACTACTTACCGCTTATACGGTTGGACAAATAATCGATTGTATTGTTTCGGGCGTTGCGGACTTCGGAGTATTCGTCCGCTTTGTCGATAATCCGGAAATCGAAGGAATGATCCATATCTCAGAGCTCGACTACAAACTCGTTGAAAATCCGAAAGATATCGTAAAAATTGACGATGCCATCAAGGCAAAAATAATAGATATCAAAGAAGGCCGCGTTTTCCTTTCTTTGAAAGCGCTCAAAGAGGATCCGTGGGAAAAGGCAGGAGATCAGTTTAAACAGGGTGACGTTGTCGACGGTCGCGTCCATAAACTCAATCAGTTCGGCGCCGTTGTCGCTCTTCCTGATAACTTCCAGGGAATGGTTCATATCTCCGAGTTCGGCGGACAGGATGAGATGAAAAAAGCAATCGCCCCTGGGCAGACCTATTCATTCGTCATTGATGCCGTAAAACCTGACGAAAAAAGAATAACGCTGAAGATGAAGAAGTAATCTTTGTATATTATAGATTTTAAAACTCCCCAATTGGGGAGTTTTTAGTGTGCCTTATTTTATATCAAAACAATATTTAATAAATTTTAATGATGCCTTTGTTATACTTCCCGTAAATGAAATGTGTGGCACAAAGAAAGGTTCATATTAAATGGTCGGACAATTTTGCCTATGCCATAGGACTTATTGCTTCTGATGGCTGCCTTTCTAAAGATGGGCGACATATTTATTTTACTTCAAAAGATAAACATCTCGTAGAAAATCTTAAAAATGCTCTGAGAATCAAAAATAAAATCTTTAAACATTATCGCGGGGATGAGAAAACAAAAAAATATTATGCCATTAACTTTAGTGATGTTATTTTTTATAAATTTCTCAATAAGATAGGGCTCACTTCTTCAAAGTCGAAAACAATCGAAAGAGTTGTTGTCCCTCATAAATATTTTGACGGATTTACAAGAGGTCTTTTTGATGGCGATGGAACTTTTTACACTTTTAACGACAAGAGATGGCCAAACGGCTTTGGTTATAAAACCTCTTTCGCGTCTGCAAGTACGTCATTTATACATTGGCTAAAAGAATCTTTTACTATATTTTATGGAGTAAATGGATATCTTCATAAGGGTGACGGTGTAACTAATTTGGAATATACAAAAAATGATAGTAGGAAACTTTTCCGCTTTATGTATCATCAGAGTGACGTCTTGTTTTTGAAAAGAAAATACGATAAGATGAAAATCGCCCTTGAATACGATGCAAAATTGCATCCAAATCGATGATTTTGCCGCGGTAGCTCAGTGGTGGAGCGCTGCCCTGAAGAGGCAGGCGTCGGGTGTTCGATTCACCCCCGCGGCACAAGGTTCAAAAAGAAAATAAACAAGCGTAGTATTCTTTCGTAAGGCTTTTATTGTTTCTTCAAACAATCAGAAATATTCAACACGGCTTTTATGGCGTCACCGGCAGAAATATTGTTTTGCTTATAAAGCACGTCCGTCACGTCCCCTGCTGCCCAAATGCCAGCGCATGACGTTTCTTGTGTTTTTGAATCAACAACAATCGCGCCATAATCATCACGCGCAACAATATCTTTTATAAAATCTGAATTCGGAATAAGGCCTATCTCAACAAAAACACCTTCGAGTGCCAGATCTTTTATCTCTCCCCCTTTCATATCCTTATAGCGAAGACCTGTCACAAATTTATCTCCAATAACTTCTTGTGGTGTCGCATTCAAGACAACCTCAACGTTCGGATGTTGTCGCACCTTGTCCTGTGTCACGGAATCACCTCGTATAATTTCCGACCGCACCAGTAGATAAATTTTCGAAGCATATGGCAAAAGATCTATCACCGACTCGAGTGCTGAATTCCCGCCGCCAATCACCGCTACGGTTTTGTTTTTGAAAATCGGCGCATCACAGGTTGAACAATAAACAACTCCTTTGCCATCGAATTCGTGCTCGCCAGGAATATCGAGTTTTCGCCGATGACTTCCCGAAGTTATAAGAAGATATTTCGTTTCGAATATTTTTCCGTTTTTGGTCACAACCGAAAACCCTCCATCAATTTTTTGCACGACACATACACCATCATCATCGACAATCTCGATCTCTTCCTGCGCGCGAAGATGTTCCTCCATTTTTTTGGCAAGATCGTACCCGGAAATAGACTGATCTCCTATCCAATTACCAATCTCTGCTGAAATCATCGACTGACCACCAAATCCGTCCGTGATCAAAAGCGTCTTTATCTTTTTTCGGGCGGCGTAAATTCCCGCAGATACTCCTCCGGGCCCGCCGCCAATAATGATAAGATCGCGCATATTTTTTTACTTCATACCCAGCGCCGCTTCAATGGCTCCCCTGTCAAACCCCACAACAATCTTCCCATCGATATCAATAACGGGAACTCCCATTTGTCCTGATTTTGCGAGCATTTCGTCACGCGCCGCATCATCTACTGCGATATCGTGTTCGCTGTAGGCAATATTATTCTTGGTAAAAAACTCCTTCGCCATTTTACAATACATACACGACGGCGTGCTATAAATCGTTATTTTTGCCATAGTTTGATTATTTTATTTTTTTGACACCGGCTCTTTCCCGAAAAGCAGCCATACATTCATGAGTATCAGCACGAGACCACACAGAACATTGCTCCACTTCATGATGGCAACGGTCGAAAATCCAAAAAACCAAGGAGAGAGCATAACCCAAAATCCAAGAACAAGGCCCGTCCAACGTTCAGACATAAAATGCAATATCCCTTTATTTTATTAAAGAATCTTTCAATGTCTTGAAGGTCGCATACGGCTCTGCTCCCATAATCTGCTGACCATTAACAAAGAAAGAAGGAGTTGCGTTTACGCCATACTTTACCGCTTGATCAGACTCCTGCTGTATATTCGACGAATACTTTCCAGAATCAAAACAAGAAGCAAATGCGTTCTGGTCCATATTCAACGTCTTTGCGATATTCATGAATGCCTCCTTGTTTAAATTGCCGTTATTTTCCGAAGCCTGCTGATTTGTCGTTTCGTCCTTGAATTCGAGCTGAGACAATGCATCATGGAATTCCCAGAACTTGTTCTGATCTTTTGAACATTCCGTAGCAAGCGCTGCATTATGAGATTCGTGCTGTGTCGCCGAGCGGTCGTTCACGATCAAGTTTCGAAAAACCATCTTTACCTTTCCGGTATCAACATAATTCTTTACGATGAGCGGCTGAGTCTCTGTGAAAAATAAATTGCAATACGGGCACTGATAATCACCATATTCAATAATGGTGACTGGCGCATTCGCATCGCCAAGAATAACGTCGTGACTCGTCAGCTTCATTGCCTCGGCAGAATTTACTGCCGCACCAGGATTATTTGATGCACCGTTAGAACCGCCTTTGTAGGTCATTGCAAAAACGATTGCTCCCGCAACAAGAACGCCAGCGACAACAATACTCACCGGAAGAAAGTAATCCTTTTTTATTTCATTACCACTCTCAACCGATACTTCCTTAAAAATCTGCACTTCTTCTTCTGTTATTTTGTGTTTATTTTTTTCCATACCATAAAGTCTACCCTACTATACCGGCAAGTCAAATAGACTGAAAAATCTTCCCATTGCTGCGCTTTTTGTGTTAAGATAAATCAATGAAAAAGGGGAAAATATTCGGAATTGCTGCGCTTTTCTTGGGGGATATCGCCGCGCTCTATCTGGCGCTCTTCGCCACGCTTTTCATCCGTTACGGCAATGATTTCTACGACCAACTCGTAAACACCCATTTCACACCGTTCAGTATTATTTTCGTGTTGTGGATTATCGTTTTCTATATCGCAGGACTTTATGATCTTCGACGGTTGCGCAATAACCTTGATTTTATGAAAACGCTTACCCTCACGCTTGTCGTAGATGCGACGATTGCTGTCCTTTTCTTCTACCTTGTTCCAGTTTTCGGCATCACACCAAAGACAAATCTCTTTATTTTCCTCGTTCTGTTCGCGGCAATAGAGGTCTTTTGGCGACGTACGTCAAATATATTTCTTGCGCGAGGAGAGGCTCCCAATAGAATCATCCTTATTGGCGAAAGCGAAAGCGCCCACGAGATCACGGAGATCATCATGGAAAATCCGCAACTCGGATATGCAATCATAAAACAAATATCCGAAAAAGATATTTATGAAAACCCTATTCTCCTCGAAAAGATAGTTAAAGAAACGCGCGCAAATACTATCGTTGTTCCGCATCATTTAAAACAATCAAAAAATTTTGCTTTCGCACTTTACTCGTTCTTCGGAAAAGGAATTTCTGTTATCGATATGATAAGTCTTTATGAGCGCATCCTACGGAAAATACCGCTTACCGACATCGAGGAAGTATGGTTCATCGAAAATATAAAGAGCTCCGGTCAATATTACGATTCTCTCAAGCGCGCCGGAGAATTTCTCCTCGCTCTTATTTTTGGCATTGCGCTTCTCCCCTTGGAGATACTCATTGCTCTTCTCGTAAAACTTTCATCACCCGGTCCTGCTCTTTATAAACAAACACGCGTGGGACAAAACGGTAAACTCTTTACGCTCTATAAGTTCCGAACCATGAGAGAATCTGAAAAAAGCACGTGGCTTAAGGAAGAAAAAAATCGCATTACCGGCATCGGGAAAATACTCCGTGCGAGCCACCTCGATGAACTCCCGCAATTCATCAATCTTTTGCGCGGAGACGTTTCGCTTGTTGGTCCACGACCGGATTTTATCGACTTCTATAATGAGCTAAAGGATGTTATCCCCTATTATTCAATTCGTACCATCATAAAACCCGGCATCACCGGGTGGGCACAAGTTGCCTTTCCGATAACGGAATCACTCGAACAAACAAAAGAACGATTGTGCTATGACATCTATTATCTCAAAAACCGCTCGCTCGTCCTTGATATTCTTATAATCTTAAAGACGCTTAAAACGGTTCTAAGTGCCGCTGGAAGATAAAATTTTCCGTGTACTCCATGATATACTGAACACATGAATATTATTGTTACAGGCGGTGGCGGATACATTGGAAAGCTGCTTATCAAAAAATTATCCGGTGATGATTCCGTCAAAAGCATTATCGGCATCGATACCATTCCTCAGCCAGAAGATATAAAACAAATTTCAAAGGTTGCTTGGATTCAGGCCGATCTTGCGACAAAAGGATGGGAAGAAAAACTGCCGCCACAACTACCCATTGATGTCGTTATTCATTGCGCATTCAAAATCAGAAATCCATATGGGGAAAAAAATATTGTTAAAAAAGAGAATTTTGCCTCTGGTCATGCCGTTTTTGGTTTTTCAATCCGGCGCAATGCATCAAAGATAATCTATCTCTCTACCGTTTCAGCATACGGCGCAAAACCGGAAAACATCGGCAAACTCCTTTCTGAAAACGAACCGCTTTCCGAAAAAGAGAATCCATATGGCTGTCAAAAAATCGAAGCCGAAAATGATCTCACGGCCCTTATAAAAAAGACTAATTCGAAAACGCAAGCGTTCATTCTCCGACTCAACAGCATAACCGGGCCAGTTGGACAAAGCATGGGGAGCAAGTTTGGTCTTATTACTTTTCTTAAAAAACTATTACCATTTATCATCGAAGCAAATCCTTATTGGGCACGGCAATTCGTACACGAAGAAGATCTTGTTGAAATAATCTATCTTTTAACGGTCAAAAATATCCTACAAACAGGAAGAAATCCTGAAGTCTTCAATATTGCCCCTCCTAATTTTCTCACTGCGCGTGATATGAGTAGGCTTCTTAATAAGAGGATCCTCAAAATTCCGGCGTGGTCGGTGAGGCCGCTCTTTTCCATTGCATGGCACGGATCTCTCGGCCGCATCCCCACACGGCCCGATTCTGCGATGGGCCTTATCTATCCTATTAATGTTGACGGCTCGCGCATTGAAAACGTATTGGGATTCCATTATTCCCATACTGCACAAGAGGCATTTCTTGCTCAAAATAATAAATTAATACAATAACCAATTATGAAATTGATTGTTACTGGCGGCGCGGGATTTATCGGCAGCCATCTTGTCGATCGGCTTATAACTGATGGTCACGACGTTCTTTTACTCGACGATCTCTCATCCGGAAAATTAGAAAACTTTCAACATCATTCGGAAAATCCAAAATTCAAGTTCATAAAAATAGATATCACCGAGCAAGAGGCCGTGAAAAATATCTTTATTGAATTCAAGCCCGAATGCGTTTTTCATCTTGCTGCAAATGCGGATATCGGGAAGAGCGCTCATGACGCCTCAGTCGATCTGACAAAAACATTCGCAACAACTATTTCAGTCCTCGAGGCAATGAAGGCATCTGAAGCGAAACAAATTATCTTCTCTTCAAGTTCGGTGGTATACGGCGAACTTCCCGGACCCGTCACAGAATCAAGCGGCCCACTCCTTCCAATATCGAATTACGGAGCAGCAAAACTCTCTTCCGAGGCGTTCATTTCATCATATGCCGATACGTATGGTTTCCGCGCGTGGATATTTCGGTTCGCAAATATTTGCGGCCCCCGAATCTCCCATGGAGTTTTCGTTAACTTCCTACGATTTATCAAAGAAGACCCGACTCGGATTACGGTAGCCCAAGATGGGACGCAAGCGAAGCCGTATGTTTATGTTGAAGACCTGATAGATGCCATCATGATAGGATGGAAAAATGGAAAAGAAAAAATAAATATCTTTAATGCAGGAAACTCACCTCTTGTCTCGGTCAATGAAATTCTTGATATCATTCTCAAAGAAAAAGGCATTCCTAAAATCCAAATCAATTATACCCACGAGCCAGCATGGGCAGGCGACATCAAAACCTATGCATTCGACAATACAAAATTAGAATCTCTCGGCTTCCATCCCAAATACAATTCTCTCGAAGCAGTCACCCTGACCATACAGAAAATCGCGGACACCCTTGATTAATGCCCTCTTTTTTTACTACGCACTAACGAAGCCTTCGAATTATTCCTCAATGGAGCTGTTTTCTTTTTCACTGCCTTCTTAACATAGCTCCCCAAAAGCCACGAACTTGATTGTATTTTTCCCCCAGCACCGACGTTGAACATCATCTTACATCCAATTTTGCGACATACTGGCACTTCGGGAATATTACCCAACTTCCGATCACCGCCATTAGCAAAGATGTCGGGCTTGATTTCGGCAAGCTCACGACACACGCTCATATCGTCAGTCCCTGGTTCGTGTTTGGTCAGAAAGACCCGATCAACACCGCGTAGAGCTTCAATTACTTCCGCTCGTTCATGATCGGGCATAAAAACATGCTCCTTCTTCTTTTTGAGCCAATTATCGTTATTGAGAATTACCACCAACTCATCGCCAAGCGCCCGGGCCCGCTGAAAAAGCCTGACATGTCCGATATGGATCGGATCGAAACCGCCACTTACCGCAACAACCACTCTTTTCTTTTTTGCTGTTTTTTCTGCCAACTTCTTTATGATTTTTTTATTCATATTAATTTTTGAGAAGCATCGTTTACGAAAGGCTTGATTTGATATATTCTAGATACATTGACCCCTTTATTATAATGTCGACTATCAAAAAGATAAAGTCTTTTCTCTTCGAGAACAAGACCACAAAACAGACGATTGCAAAGAATACCGCATGGCTTTCGATTTCGAATTTCGGGGGCCGCCTTTTTAAGGCAATTATCATAATATATGCTGCCCGCGTTCTTGGAGCGGCCGGCTACGGCGTTTTTTCCTATGCCGTAACACTTGCTGGATTTTTTACCCTTTTTACCGATCCAGGAGTTGGCGCCATTCTTATTCGCGAAGGATCAAAAGCGAGCCTCGAAGAACAACGACTACTTTTCTCGGCGTCGTTCCTCCTTAAAACCGTTTTTGTCGGACTGAGCGTGATGCTTGTGCTTTTTGTCGCGCCACTCTTTTCCACGCTTCCAGGGGCACGAGAACTCATCCCGCTTGTTGCTCTCATTATCCTCTTTGATAGCATCCGCGAACTGTTCTCCTCTTTTTTCCGCATGCAGGAAAAAATGCAATGGGATGCCGCAGCATTTCTTTTGGCAAATATCGGCATTGCCATAATTGGTTTTATTTTTATAAACATTAATCCGTCTCCCATCTATTTCGGATGGGCCTATGTCATAGGAACTATGCTCGGCGCTATCGCCGCAATTTGGTTTATGCGTCACAATATAAAACATTTATTTGTGCACGTTCCATGGAGTCGTCTTAAAAGCATTCTTTCTGCAGCATGGCCATTCGCCATCATGGGAGCCCTGGGCATTCTTTTTACCAACACCGATATCATTATTATCAGCTGGATGAAAACAGCAACTGACGTCGGCGTTTATTCTGCAGCAATTCGAATAATACAGGTACTTTATGTCATCCCCATGATTATCCAAATGAGCACACTGCCAGTTTTTGCACGTTTTGCCGGTAAAAATAACGTGGTATTTCGACAAGGGCTAGAAAAAACCCTCGGTCTTATCTTCCTTATTTCAATACCGCTTTCTCTTGGTGGCGCGATTCTCGGAACGTCAATTATGCAATTCGTTTTTGGAACACCTTATGCAATTGGCGGCCTGGCGTTTTCTATCCTTATGCTTGGTCTTTTCTTTGATTATGCCGCTGGCGTCATTTCAAACGCCATCTTTGCGTATAACCATCAAAAGAGCCTCATAGCATCATCGGCAATTGGCGGAACAGCTAATATTGTTTTAGATGTCATCCTCATTCCGATCTTTGGCATTGCTGGATCCGCTATTGCAACACTCATAGCTCAGATATTAAGCAATACATACTTGTGGTATGCCATGAAGAGAATAAATCCATTTTCGGTATTACCTCATGTTAAAAAAATATTTGCAAGTGGCATCGTGATGGCGGCCATAACGATTACCCTCGCATTGCTTCATGTTAATGTCATCATAAATATTGCAATTTCCGGAAGCGTCTATTGCGTCATGCTTCTTGCCTTGCGCGAGAACCTCCTCTTTGAAATGAAGAATATTTTATTTGGAGAAAAAGCTGAGGCCGTGTAAAGCTTTTAAAAGCATCCGAGAAATCAAACAAGGGATGTCGTGTCTCTCCTTTCTGTCATCCTGACGAAAGCCAGGATCCAGATCAATTCTCTTCTTTTCCCACAATCTTTTCGATCACGGTCTCAACATCTTTTACCGAAGTCTTTTCTATATCAAGAATTTTCATTGTATCGACGATTGGCAACATAATGCGCGCATCGGTTGGAAATCGCTTCTGAGAAAATCCCTTTATATAGTAGGAATCCTTATTTACCAAGACAATTGATTGGCGATTGCATGCCAGCGACAAATGCGCAGGGAACGAATCAATACCAACAAAGAAGGTCGCGCCTTTCATAAGCGCACCAAACTCTTGAATTTTCATATCAGTAAGAATATGAACACTATCTTTGTTTGCCGGAGAAACAAGACCTTCTAGATATTCTTTCTGCGATGGCATTCCCGTTAACGCAACCAAAAAGCCTTGAGAAATGAGAAATGTTATCAATTGCTGCCAATTTCCTTTCTTCCACGTCCGCTCAACATCAAAAGAAACCGGGGAAATAACGACATACGACCCCATTGCATTCATAAGATTTGCCGCTTCATTGTTATAAAATTCCTCGCAGAATTCCGCATGGGAAATATCAATACCCAGCGGTCGCAAAAGATTAAGATAATTCTTCCATTCTTCTTCTTCGAGATTATAATCAGCCCAATAGTCTGCAAAGAAGCTTTGTTCTGAAATATCAAAAGCAATCAGCGCGCCACCCAATTGACGCCATGGGATATTCGAGCTCGGTGGATAGGCGCGCGTATTGATTACCGCATCGTAGTGTCGTTTTTTTAGCTCACAAAGCACCGCATCATTTCTTTTCATAACGGCCACAATTCCTCCCGTTTTATTTTTTTCCCGCCCCATGAGCGACAACAAAAATGGATCTTCCCAGAAATAAATATTTGCAATATGTGAATTTTTTTCGAGAAGCGGCTTTGTTTTTGGATTGATAAGATAATCGATTTCGAGATCGGGATATTTCTTTTTGATAATCGACAGAAGAAAAGTCGAAAAAAGTACATCGCCAAACTGATCTATTTTCACAATCAGAATGCGCCGCGGATTAGTCAATGTTTTTTTACCAAGCCGCATCCAGAAAAATAAAAGGTCCCCCAACAATTCAAACGGCCACTCAATGAGAAGATAAAAAAACTTGATGAACTTGGTAAGCTGCTTTTTCCAGCCGAATCGGCGACGCATGATATTGCCGCAGAATTTCCGCAATAGTTTCCAATGCTTTTCGAATATTTCCATAAGGGTATGGTATCATAAAGCAATAAATCATAAAACAAGAAAATGGAATCAAACGAAGCCGCCATTGAGCATGTCTTTGCTGAACATCTCGCCGTAACAGAAGCAACGAAAACCGCTATTCCGACAATTCTTTCCATAACACAAGCGCTTTGCGATCTCATTGCGCAGGACGGAAAACTGCTTATCTGTGGCAACGGCGGCTCCGCAACCGACAGCGGACATTGGTCAGCAGAGTGGCGCGTCCGATTCAAAAAAGACCGACAGGCGCTTCGTGCCGAATCACTTGTCGCCGACGTTGCAACCATTACAGCAGCAGGAAACGATCTTGGATTTGAAACTATCTTTTCGCGACAAGTGGAGGCATCAGGTAGACCAGGAGACGTTCTTCTTGCAATCAGCACCAGTGGTAACTCAGCAAATATCCTCGCCGCCGCACAACAAGCAAAAAAACAAAACATAACGGTTATTGCGTTTACCGGCGGCACTGGGGGCGAACTTGCAAAGCTCGCCGATATTTCATTTATCGTTCCTTCCACCATTACTGCTCGCATTCAGGAAATGCACGAACTCGCAATGCACATCATTTGTGAATTAATAGATAAAAATCTCGGAGTGGAATAGTTGTTTATATAAAAACCCCATGGACCCTGGGCAGTGACCCTCCCTTGCCATCCTCCGACTCCCCATTGTCATCCTCCGGTTTAGCCGGAGGATCCAAACATCGATTTCAATTTCTCATAAACCTCCTCAGTCGATATCGCTTGCATATTGGGACAAGGATAGGGACATCTGCCATAAGTACAATGGTGGTTTTTTTCTCTACCCAGAATGACAACGCTATTCTTGCCGAGCGGGCGCCATCGTTTTTCATCCACAACAGAATTCATAAGATCAAGGGTTGGTATATCAAGCGCGCCCGCAAAATGGGCTAATGCGGAATCGTTCCCCAAAAACGTCTTTGCTTGAGAAATTATAAAATAAGAGCCTCGAAGAGATAATTGTCCAATTAAATTCTTTATGCGCCCATCATGAACTGAGTTAGCAATATAATCCCCTATTTCTTTCTCCTCCTTGCTCCCGAGTAAAATAATATTGCCAGCATATTCATCAAGCGTCCTGCGAATAATTTTCGCAAAATATTCTTTGGGCCAAATTTTATAAGACAGGCCGGCACCTGGATGGATAACAATATATTCTGATCCACCCTCCTTTTGTATCAATTTTTTACCATTTTCTTTTTCAACATCAGTCAGATAGATACGTGGTTGCCATTCAGTGACGCTCCCACCAAGCGATGAAATTATTTTTTCATAGCGCTTACTCTCGTGAACGCTTCTGTCATACTGAAGTGGGATCGTATAAAGAAATCCTCCGACTTCTTCCTTTTCAAATCCAATCCGATTTGCCGCTCCGCTCAAAAATCCCAAAAGCGCCGCAAACGGCTCCCCGCGAAGATCAATGGTTAAATCATATTTTTTTCTTCGGATGATTCTGATAAGCGCAAAAAGGTCTTTCATTTTTGCCGGCGTCTTCCCACGATACATTCGAGGATAGTTAAACTTTATAATCTCTTCAACGAACGGATTATTTTCGAAAACCGCCGCAGAACTTTCTTGGCACACTACATCAATATTTGCATTCGGAAATACATTTTTCAGATGTTCAAAAATAGGAGTGCTCAAAAAACAGTCCCCGAGTTGATCGAGCTTGATGATGAGAATCTTTATTGAAGCATTCCTATTTATGAGAAGCGTTTTTCCCCTTAAAAAAAATCTCCCGATGGCGTCAATGACATTGGCGCATCGCGCAACGGTTGTATTGGTATAGCTATATTGCATATTCTTTTAAACCACGAAGGCGAAATTTTTAAATGCCTAAAAAATCTTCTCGCGCCATATCTAGCTCTTGGCGCTTCATTTATCGGTCAAAACATTTTCAACCCTTGCTTTTATATCACTAGTTGTGAGATGGAAAAAAGCGTCGAGATCATTCACTGTTCCGTAACAGTGCGGAAATTCACGAGGCACTCCTATGTACACTATCTCAACGGCTCGCGGAGCAACAGCAGACGAAATATCGACCGCACAAGCACCACTGTAGTATGGCTCACAGACAATTATCTTATCTCCATTGATATTCTCTCGTAATGCTTCATGATCAAACGGTTGCAATGTCGTGTAGTAAAGAATAGTGACGTCCAAATCCCTGCAAGCCTCCTCGACTTTCTGAAGCATTGGACCAACGGCAATAATAGTCGCCCTCCCCCCCTTTTTAATAACATTTGCCTTCCCGAAAACAACCTCGCGGCTCTCGGGATTATTCTGAGTGGCTAATCTGAAATACGTCGGGCAGCCATTATCATATGACTGTTTAAAAAGAGAGTCGAACTCCTTGTCCGTACCAGGAATGACAATTTCCATTCCCGGAATATTTTTCAAAATCCCAACATCTCCGGGGCATTGATGAGTACAACCCCATGACGCCATATCATATGAGGCTCCTGTGCTTACAAAGTTTCCGCCCAGCTTCTGATAGCCAAAATCAATTTTGATTTGCTCCAAGGCCCTCTCTACCATAAAAGCATTAATGGTATGCACAATCGGAATAAAATCTTGCAACGCCAATCCCGCTGCTATACTCACCATCGATTGTTCGGCAATACCAACATTAATAACTCTATCTGGAAATTCTTTCTTTGAATTTCTAAATCCAAACGTTCCTACGTCAGCAAATAAAAGAATGGTACGGTCGTCTCTGATCACCTCCTCAATTGTAAGCGGAAACTGTTTTTTCATAATTCTTTTATCATGTCCTCTAATTGTTCTGGGGTGGGATATTTATGCGTCCATTCTGGATTATTTTCCATGATTTTAATCCCCTTTCCTTTAATTGTTTCGGCAATAATCGCCGTCGGCTTATCAATACTGCCATGCGTCAGCGCTTTGCATATTTCCTCATGATTATGGCCATCAATCGAGACCGCATACCAACCAAATGCCTCAAATCTTTTTTCCAAATCATGCGGGTTCAACGCCTCGTCCAATGAATGATTTTGATCCACGATCAAATAAAGATTATTAAGCTTGTGATGTGCCGCAATCGCTGCCGATTCCCATATTGTTCCCTCGTTGCATTCACCGTCACCCACAATAACATATACTCTGCCATCTGATTTTTTTATTTTAATCCCTAAGGCCTCACCTACTGCTATCGGAAAACCATGCCCAAGCGATCCAGTAGACGCCTCAACAGGAAGCTTTGTTCGATCGGGATGCCCCCCAAATCTACTTCCATTTTTTCCAAAGTTATCCAACTCTTTAATATCAAAATATCCTTTTTCCGCTAAAGTCACATAAAGCCCTATTGAAGCATGACCCTTGCTCAAAATAAATTTGTCATTTTTTTGGAGAATTTTGTCATGCAAGACCCACATCAAGTCCAGGCATGAAAACGCAGCTGGGATATGCCCCTCTTGTGCTTTTGTTGCTATTCTTAAGATTTTTTCCTTTAGGTGTTTCATAAATCAACAGCGAAATTATCCTACAAGATCATTGTAAATCTATCATAATCCTTCCAGCCTGCCCCTTCCGAACCAAAGCAATCGCCTTATTAATATCTTTAAGCTTCACCCAATGCGAAACAATACCATCAATTTTCAGAATACCAGCATTATACAACTTGATATAACGAGGAATTTCGACTGAGGGGGAAAATCCACCACCCTGCGTCGCCTTAAGCACCTTACCAACGCCGCCAAAAAAATGGTTGGCGTTTTCCAGCTCAACGGTCGCGCCTGGCTTCGGCTGGCCGATCATGATAAACCTTCCCGTGCCACTCAAAAGCGGTATAGTTTCTTTCATACTAGCTGGATTGCCTGACGTATCGATAATAACATCAACTTCTTTGATGCCAAGTTTTTTATCAAGCGTTTCCCGTATTTTTTCTTTTTTAACATTAATAAAAAGCGTAGCACCAAGTTCTTTTGCTACCTTTCTTTTATTTTCGTGGATATCAATCGAGATAATAGGATAGGCACTCACTAATTGAGCCGCTTTTATTAAATTAATCCCGAGTCCGCCGGCACCAACAATCATCACGCTTTCGCCAAGCTTCAAGTCGGCTTCATTATTAATGGTTGCAAGAGCAGTGGAAAGACTACAACCGAGAAGAGCACATAACTCATTAGAAGTATCTTTCGGCACTGGCGTAATTCGATTTTCCGAAACAATTGAGTATTGGCTAAACGTCGTGATCTTGCCACTCCGTATTGTTTTCCCTTTGAACGTATAGGTGGGGAAATCCGATTCAATACCATCGCCCTTGCGCCAATGCATTACCACCTTGTCTCCTTTCTTCACTTTAGTAACTCCAGGACCAATGGACTCAACAATGCCACACCCTTCATGGCCAAGTAAATGAGGGACAAAGGCAGCATTGCCTTTATTTCCGGCAATTTCCTGAAGCTGTGAACCGCAAACGCCGCTCACTAAAATCCTGACCAAAACCTGGCCAAAAGATAAATCACCAAGACCCACTTCAGTAACCGTAAGAGGGTCGTCTATCTTCTCCAAAATAGCAGCCTTCATTATTGAAAAAGTTTGTTTCCTCGTCCATTTTAGGCTAGAATCAACTCAATGTCTAGCGTTGTCCTCTATCAGCATTTGGATCTCGGCGATGAGATTATTTGCAATGGGCTAGTTCGCGAATACTGCAGACACTACGATCAAGTAACCATTTTTGCGAAATTTCACAACTATGCATCAGTAGTATTTATGTTCCGCGATCTGCGAAATCTCACCATAATAAAAGGCGACCGGATATTCGCTAAAATATTTATTTTCGTAAATGCATTTAGAATTGGCACCTCTAAATATGATGAAGTAAAAACGATTGGCTTCCCCAACCTTGATTGGGACGGAGAGCCGTTTGAAAAACAATATTATAAAAACGGTGGCGTTGATTTCATAAAGAAATGGGACAGCTTTTACGTCAAACGAGATTTTTCGCGCGAACAGGCTCTTTTCGATAAAATTGCACCAAGAGAAAACTATGCCTTTCTTCATGATGATTCATCACGAAATTTCACCATTGATCGAAAAAGAATTGACCAAAAATATACTGTGATTTTCCCCGAAAGAAATCTGACCGATAATGTTTTTGATTACTGCACCCTAATAGAAAAAGCAAAAGAAATACACGTCATCGATTCCTCTTTTATGTTTTTGATTGACTGTCTCCCCTATCACAATCCCAGCCAAAAGCTTTTCGTGCATCGCTATGCTCGAGTAGGCCCTATCTGGACACTTCCCGTGCTCAAGAAAAACTGGCAAATTTTATCTTGATCTTAAGCCAGCTATGACAAAAAACACCCGGCTCATCGGGTATTTTTCTTGTCATAGTAATTGAATAATCCATAAATGGAAATAAAAGCTTTTCGTACTTTCGGAAAACGCCTTATGAGCCACCACACAAGGAGTATTGGCGAAAAAAAGATATAGCCCCAAGCCAATAATATTTTTTCATAAATATCTTCGACTCTATTCCCCTTCTTAATCATATTCTCGTTATTCGTTTCTCTTACAAAAAACAAAATTTTCGAAATCTCGAACGTTCGCGAGATCAATATCAGATATCCGCTCAAGGTCTCCTTCGTAATTTATAGCCCATGATTCATAGCCAAGTTCATAAAGCTTATCAATAGCGTTACGGGAAAATTTCTTTCCCTTCTCTCCGCCCCAAACTTCCATAACAAGGAGAGGAGAATTATTTTTGAAAAACTCCATCCCGCCATCTATTACTTTGCCTTCCCCTCCCTCCACGTCCAATTTTATAACGGTCGGCTTCTGATGTTTTTGTAGGTAGGATTGCAGCGTCGTAGATCGAATGCTCATCTCTTTTATGGTTTCGTTTTGATATGTCTTTGCAACATCACCAATCGTAGTGCCAAAGCCAGCCTTATCGCCCACTTCGTATAAAACCATATCATCTTCACGGTCCGACAAAGCAATTTCATTTTTATGAAGATTTTTCAATCCCTCAAGGTTTCCCGTGAGGATTCTGAATACGTCGGGCATTGGCTCAAAACAATGTATCTCACCCTTCGTAATCAATTCTCCCGCCAACAGAGAATAAAAACCAACACTCGCCCCGATATCGTAAAAAATATCGTCCTCCTTTAGGTATTTAATAAAAAACTTAATAAGTCTAAATTCCGGAGGGTCAAAGATAAAACCATAACGCAAGCTACTATCCTTGTTGACGAGAATCTTTTTCCCAAAAAAAGTTGTTGTTTTTGTTTTCAAAAAACGGAACTTGGTCAATTTTTGAAAAACATACCAAATATATTTTTCTCTCAGAAAAATAATTCTTTTAAATAAGTTTTTATAGCCTGGCCCGATATATGTATTCCAAAGGGCAAAACGGCTTTCTCTCTCTTTTTCACCAAGAAGAGAAAGGAGGCGCGAGGCCACTCCATCTAATGCCTGATTATTGTTATAAGGTCTCATTTAATTATATTCTACCACATCAAAACCGTGTTTCCCAAGCTTTAATAACACCACCTGCAACACAATCCCATGACAATCCTTCCGCTGTTTTCCGAGCGTTCGTTCCAAGCCTTGAACAGAAATCTCCATCGCCAACAAGTTGTTTCATATAAAACGCTATCCTTTTTACATCGGCTGGATCATCCAGAAAAAGGCTATCGTTTCCATTTTCAAGACACTCACACGCACCAGCAAATGCCGGACCAGACGTTATAACGGGAATCCCTGCTGCCATTGCTTCGATGATAACCACTCCAAAAATATCTTCAAGTGTCGGAAATACAAATGCATCAGCCGCGGCGCACCAATCCTGAAAATCACTTCGCGCCCCAATAAAGAAAACTCTATCTTCGATGTGAGAATTTTTTATTATTTCCCTAAGCGACTCAGGACTATCCTTTCCTGCAACAATTAACTTCACTTTCCGATCACTAACTTCCGCGAGCGCCTCAATGGCATATTTCAATCCCTTTCTTTTAAATTCATGCCCCGAAAACAGAAAGAGGAAATCATCTTCGGCAAACCCCTCTCTTTTCCGAAGACTTTCTCTCATGGCCTTGTTTGGCGAAAATCCCCTTGAATCAACGCCCGTATAAACAACCTTAATTTTCTTTTCTCTCACGGCATACGCTTTTATTATCTCCCCCTTTGCCTTATTCGAAATCGTAATAATCTGCTTGGCGCCAAACAGAGCGGCAAACCCCTCAATGGCTATAATTACAATATTAAGAGGATATACTGTCCGTCCACAACGACGCAGAAAACCTTTTATCGTCTTCGGCTCCCTCTCGTTCGAAGCCCTAACTGATTGGCGATGTACGCTATGCATAACAAAAATATCGCAAAAAAACGAAGGGAGCCCACTTACTATAAACAATCCGTTCGGACTTTTGTTCTTAAATCGAAAATAAAGATAAGAAACTTTTACGGCATTCACCAAAACGGTAAGCGGGCGAAAAAAAAGATTGGTATGAAGCTCGATGACTCCATCAAGATCCTTCATGTCGTAGTCGATTTTGGTGACAATTACTGAAACACTATGCCCAGCACGCCGCAATGCCTGTGCCACTTCGACATTATAGCGTTCAATACCGCCAAGTTTATTGTAACGACCCGCCGAAATACAAATTGCCTGTTTTGTGGCGTTCATATAACCGTTTCTAATGTCGCGTTTATTTTTTCGGACGACATTTATTTAAAAATCGATAAAATCCATACGGAAAACACGAAAGAAGAAGCAAAAACATCGATCGTGTGCCCCCTCCTCTTTTTAACGATTCTGAAAAATATTTCCTCGCGTCTCCGGTTCGTCCGGCAAGCATACAAAGATGTCCAAGCTGTTGCTGTCGGAAAATGACCGCCTTTTTATCTTGGGATATAATTGAAAAATTCTTTTCCAAAACATATTCCAGAGCGCTTATCTGCATACCGAGCTTCTTAGACATGTTTTCCTTGCTTATATTTCCAATATGGAGATTATAGGTCACCAACGGCTCATCCAAATAATATCCTTTCAAAAAATGTCCGCGCACCGTCCAATCGTTATCTTCCATGGTATATCTGAGGTAGGTATTTTCATCAAATAATCCAATCTTATCAAATGAGCTTTTTCGATAAAGAAGCGAACTTAGCGCACCCATGCTGATGCCCGCAAGCTTGCTTGGCGAAAGATCGGCAACAGGATGAAGTCTCTCGATTTTTCTTTTTCCTTTTTTCTCATCAAAAACAACATTGGCGGTGTAGCAAAAATCATATTCCTTATATCGCTCCATAACCGCAATCTGTTTTTCCAATTTCTCCGGCAACCACTCGTCATCAGAATCAAGAAAAGCAAGGTATTCCCCTTTTGCGCTCCTAATTCCAACATTACGCGCCGTACCCTGTCCGCCATTCTCTTTGTAAAGATAGTGGACACGAGGATCCTTCTCACAATACGCCTTCATGACTTCTGCCGTACCATCTTTAGATCCATCATCAACTACAAAAAGTTCCCAATCTTTGTATGTTTGGCCAAGTATGCTTTCCACGGCTTTCGATATCAATCTTTCGCGATTATAGGTTGGGATTACGATACTAATCATAAAATGATAGCTGTTATTTTATGTAACTATTATCTATAGTACTCTTTGTGTTATAACATAACTCATTATTTGAACAAAATATTGTCAGATTCCTTGCGGTTTTTAAGGCGGGATATCGTTTCAGGAACTTCGTTTCCGTCTTTATCAATCGCATAAAGCGAATATCCCATTTCCAAAAGCACGTCCACGGCCTTGAAATATGTTTCCTCTGGTAAAAATTCCATAACGATCTTTGGCTTATGTGAAAGCGTTAAAGACGCACCTTTTATAACATCATTTTCTCCTCCTTCTACGTCAACCTTCATAAGGGTGGGAAATATCTTTTCACAATAACAATCAAGGGTGACAACTCTTACTTTTTTGATTTCGTGCTTGGAGCTCTTCTCTTCTTTCCCAATGCTTACCAATAGCCCGTTGTGCTCTTTTCCAGAATCCAATGAAAGAAAATCTGCCTCTCCGTCAAATGCGCCAACCGCGGCATTATTCAGAATAGCGTTGGGACAGTTTTTCGATAAAATTTCGAACACTGAAGAGGTCGGCTCGAATGAATGTGCCCGTGCGCCAAGACGGCTAGCAATTACTGTATAATAACCATAATTGGCGCCGATATCAAAAAAAATATCGTCCTTGTTTAAGTTTTTTATAAGATATTTCGCCAATCTGATCTCTGGATCGGCGCTCAGAAGTCCACACAAATAAAAATCCATGTAATATCCCTCCGTAAAAAACGAGTCTCCCGTGAAGAGCCTATTTTTGACAACGTATCTCAACTGAAACGCCTTATCAAGAAATTTAGAAAAAACTATTCTGAGAGGATATTTTCTTATTTTTTCCAATGGACCTGTATTAAAAATCCCTTTCCCTTTTTCATATTTTACAACAGCCTCCTCAAGAGAGGACAAAAGATTTTGTTCCATAAAATTCCTGTATTTCTAATTATAAAGGCTTACATATAAAAACCTCTTCACAATCACAATAGAGCTTGCAATCATAAGGCGCGATCTCGTTCAGAACCCTGGGGAGCTCGGTTTTATCTTCCGGTTTGTGATAGGCAGACATGGCAATAATTGGTTTGCATCGTTTTATTGTCTCAGCAGCACCCTTCAAGACGTTTGCTTCATAGCCTTCGGTGTCGATTTTAATGAAGTCAACGGAAAAACTTAGAGAATCAATGGTCTTCATTTGAATAGGAGTTCCGCCTTCGCCGATATGATTCTGTCCCGGATCGGAAGTAATGACAAAAGACGACATTCCATCCTTTTCGCCAAGAGCAGAACCAAACACCTTTATATTCGAATAATAACGTGCGTTCTCTTTTAATGCTTCAAGTGTTGCAGGGGTCGGTTCAAAAGCATAGATAGTCGCGCCAGCATACTTCGAAGCGACAAAAACGGAAAACATGCCTAGATTCGCTCCTGCATCAATAACAATTGCGCCATCTTTTATCAACTCGGCATGATACTGATTTGAATCAACTATCTCTTGCTTCAAAGAAGCGAACCCAAAATCCCCCCCATCGGGAACAATGAATTGGTTGCCAAATAATTTCTTTATTACTCTTCTTTTTTCCTTTATAGAACGCCAAGAATACGGAAGAAGGGCCTGATAAAAATCAAAAAAAGAAACCTTCCCTTGGAGGAAAAATTTCAACGCATAATATCTGAACATTATTCTCTTTTTCATATTGGCTTCATATTACCATGACCTAGAAAGTAAGAAAACTAGGATTTTTTCTAAGATATTCTTCCACCTCCTTCCATTTTTCAAACGTGTCAATCCCCTTTGAATAATCAATGCATTCGTATGCGTAAAACAATTCCCCGCGGAAAAGTATATTGGGCAACAATTGCCTTCCGATTTCATAATATTTTTCAGAGGGAACGTCTGCGAGAATTTCTTTTTGTAAAATAAAAATCCCGCGCATACGATAAGCATTTGAATAGGTCCTCGAATGAGGCTTCGGATGGACAGCAATAAATTTTTCGTTTTGATCAATCTCGGCGACATCAGCATCGTCATAATGTTCCGTCTTTGTCATTCTCTGCATTCCAATAGCGCACTTCTTTTCATTCCACGCATCCTCCATCCTTCCATAATCAACCAAACTGAAAGTATCCCCATATATCAAGAAAAAGCTATCATCAAGCATCTTTTCGAAGCTTTTCACGCCTCCGGCAGTGCCCAATATTTCCGGCTCAAAATGATAATGTATTTTTACACCCCACCGGGAACCGTCACCAAAATAATCCGTAATAACATCGGGCAAATAGTGGAGGTTTATAAAAAACTCTTGGACACCGTATTTCTTGAATTGCATAATGTGCCACTCAAGCATTGGCTTGCCAAGAATCGGAATCATCGGCTTCGGCATTGTGTCGGTATATGGACGCAAACGCGTACCAAGTCCCGCACAAAGAATGACTGCCTGTTTAATCATTTTTTTGTTTCTCTTTTAATAATTGTAGCTGCTGTAAGAATGTTTTTTGCTATAAAATCAGGCTTCCCATTATGCTGCCATGAATCTCCTCCTCCATGTCCCGTCTTTACCAATATCATTTTTACTTTCGCACGATTGCCGGCCAAAACATCTTGAGTGCTATCGCCAATAAGAAAACTTTTTTTGAGATCGATAGAATGTTCTTTTGCGGCCTCCAAAATCATTCCTGGTTCAGGTTTCCTACATGTACAAACTACGCGATATTTTTTCAGATTAGCATTCGCATGATGAGGGCAAAAATAGAAAGCATCGATGCGGGCATCCTTTTTTGAAAGCCTTTTGACAAGAACATCATGAATATGTACCACTTCGTTTTCCGTAACAATACCGCGCGCTACCACCGGCTGATTAGTAACAACGATAACCAAAAATCTAAGCTTGTTAAAAAGTTGAATTGCCTCTGCGGCGCCAGGAATAAGCCTTATTTGATCTGTTCGAGAAAGAAGCTCAACTTGGTGAATAATGGTCCCATCTCGATCAAGAAAAATCGCTGGATGCCTTACTTTTGTATTAATTCCCATGTTCCTTTCCTAGACTGAAACTTCGGATGAGACACAATAAGATGCAACACGACCGACTGAAACGCTTCAGAATGCGGGGTTACTGTATTGGGATTTACAACGGGAACAATAACGCACGCATCGGCAATTTTTGCAGTATATCCTCCATCACGACCAACAACGCCAAAAATTTTCGCCCCAACTTCTTTTGCAAATTTTAATGCTTCAACAATATTGGTACTTATATTACTATCCAAGCTTCCTCCACCAACCGACAAAACGAGCACCGCGTCATTTCCGCTAAGACGACTAACCGAAAGCCAATTGGAAAACGCCGTATGAAACCCATCGTCATTCGTTCGTGCGGTAAGCTCCGATACATTATCAACCGGCGTATACGATTCGATTGAAGCAAGTTTTCGAAAATCATTTACTGCATGACTTGCTTGCCCGGCACTCCCACCAACGCCCAAGAAAAAAAGTCTCCCCTTTCGATCTCGAAGATCCCTTAGCATCTCTATCATTTTGTTGATTTCATTCTGATCAAGCTTTTCCGCAATAGCCTGCGTCTCTTTTAAATAAGAATCGATATAATCTTTATACATATTTTTATAATTTATGATTCATAAAGGGTATATCCGACTTTCTGCCCGTCATCATAAAACATTTTGACCGTTTGTACCGAAAACTCATGGAGATCGAGTCCAATATTTTCCATTTTTTTCAAAATGTCGGGCGATACCGTAATAATATCTGAACCGGCTTCTTCGGCATGATAAATATTCAAAAGCTCACGCGGACTTGCCCAAAGAAGCTCAAAATTCGGGTTATCGGCCAATAGCGCCTTTGCTTCTTTCATCACTGGAAGAGGATCAATTCCCGTATCTGCGATACGACCGGCAAAAACAGAAATAATTGCGGGAACATCAACACGCAATGCCTTTTTTGTATTCTCAACCTGCTGAAGCGTAAAAATTGCCGTGACATTCAGTTTTATTCCATCATGAGAAAGCTTTTTAATAAGATCGTACGACGGCTCCTTTTTGGTGTTCATAACCGGAATCTTTACATAAACATTCGGCGCCCATGAAGCAATCAACCGCGCCTGGCGTTCCATCTCAACAAAATCATCCGAAAAAACCTCGAACGAAACCGGTCTGTCTTTTATCTCTGCAAGAATTTCTTTCGCGAATCCAGCGTAATCAGTAACTCCCGCCTTACGCATAAGCGTCGGATTCGTAGTAAATCCTTTTATAAGGGGGTCATTGGCAAGTTCCAATATGCTCGCCTTCTCTGCCCCATCAGCAAAGATTTTTATATTCAGTTCCTCTATTTTTTTAGGCATGATATGGAAATTAAAGGTCGACAAGAATTTTTGATCCTTCAAAATCAAAGCGATATCTCATTTCACGCAAACCAAGCTTTCTCATCTCCTCGCGAAACGCGCGATGATTATTCGGAACATAAAAAGCGAAAAAGCCTCCTCCTCCAGCGCCAGAAATCTTGCCACCCAAAGCGCCATGCGAAAGCGCCTCGGCATAAATTCTATCAAATTCAGGATTGCTCATTTTATTCGATATCTTCTTCTTGTGCTGCCAATGAGCATCAAATTTTCGGCCCACCATATCAATATCACCGCTTTCCACGGCTTCAAGAATCTCATAGCCGATTTCTTTGATGTAATGCATGCTTCCAATCACTTCTTTCTTGTCCTCCGCGGCCGCTTTCGTTTGTTCGCTCAAAATTATATCGGCGCTTCGCGTAACGCCGGTAAAGAAAAGGAGGATGTTTTGATTAAGTTCGTCAGCAACCTCCATAGAAACATTCGCTTTGCGGACTTTCACGCTGCCATCTTTTCCGATATCAATAACCGTGAGACCCCCAAGAGCTGCCATATATGGATCCTGTTTTCCGATTGGACGCTTCAAGATTTCCGCCTCAATTTTAAAATCTTCTTCCGCAAGCTGACTGAGAGAAATATATTCATGTTTAAGCGCGTGTATCGCGTGAAGCAATCCTACAGAATAACAACTCGATGAACCAAGGCCAGTTCCAGCGGGAACATCCGCAAGAGAACTTACGTCAATATTGTTTTCTATTCCAGTAAACCGAAGAACTTCTTTTGCGATGTCATGCTGAAGATCATTAATGTGTTCTACGGTTTCCGATTTTGAATACTTAACACGGACCAGAGAGTCGACAAAGGGCCGGGCCACATCAATAAACATATACTTATCGATTCCAGCGGCAAAGATAAATCCCCCATGTTTTTCGTAATACGAAGGTAGGTCAGTGCCACCGCCGCCTAATGTTACCCGAAAAGGGGTTCGCGTAATAATCATTTAATTTATATATTTCATATTATTACCTTATATCACGAATGGTAAACCCGTTTTATCAATTTGTAAACCTAATAAATTTTTGCATATTCCCATCTTTTTGCTATACTCTTTCGGATGACTATCGATGAATTCCAAAAAGTCGACCTACGGGTCGGAAAAATAATTTCAGCGGAACGCGTAGAGGGCTCGGAAAAGCTCTTAAAGCTGCAGGTTGATATCGGGGAGAAAAAATCGCTCTTACCAGGCGCTGATGAGGAGATTTCGCCAGACGGCAATGGGGAAGAAATTCCTACAACGCGACAGATTCTTTCTGGCATTGCAAAAGCATACGCTCCGGAAGATATGATCGGAAAAGAAGTAGTCGTCATCGTAAATCTTGAGCCACGCATGATGATGGGCATGGAAAGCCAAGGAATGCTTCTTGCGGCGCACGGCGAAAATGGAGAACCAGTACTTCTCGGAGTCGAGCGAGAAGTGAGTCCTGGGTCGAAGATCAGTTAAAAGAAGTTAGAAATTGAGACTGGAAGCATGGATCCCGGCCTTCGCCGGGATGACAGAAGGGAAAATAAAGAAAAAAGAAGAAATACAAACTCTAAAAACTATGAAAAAGTCGATAAATATTATTATTTTTATTGTGCTCGGCATTGCGGTCATTAGCATTGGTATGTGGTATAACGGAAAAGTTTCAAACGAGAATCAGGCTGTTGCCACCGAACAAGGCATGGCTGCAAAACAAGCACAATCACAAATTATGGAAAACCTCAAAACTGAAGATTTAGTCGTCGGTACGGGCGCAGAAGCAAAAAATGGTGACACGGTCAGTGTAAACTATGTCGGCACACTCGATAACGGCACAAAATTCGATAGTTCATACGATCGGAATCAGCCGTTCAGTTTCCTCTTGGGAGCTGGACAGGTAATTAAAGGATGGGATATGGGCGTTCTCGGCATGAAAGTCGGAGGAAAGCGCACGCTTACCATCCCCTCGGAACTCGGCTATGGCGCAAGTGGAGCCGGTGGCGTCATTCCCCCGAATGCAACATTGCATTTTACGGTTGAACTTTTGTCGGTCGGAACAAGTACTGCAAAATAATAATTGCATTTTCGGATTATAAAACAGCCGCCCATGTGGGCGGCTGTTTTATTTTTAAGCATTAAAGCGGGTAACGAATAATAACAATACCCGAGCCGCCAGCACTGCCACTATTTGGGCTACCAGCACCATCTCCTCCATTACCAGTATTAGCAGCACCACTGCTTGCTCCTCCCCAACCATCACCACCACCGTTACCACCAGTGGCATACATAACGGACGATCCGCTAATAGAATATGCTAATCCAGAGCCTCCGGTGGTATATCCTCCATTATTCTGAACTGAGTTAGAACCAACCGAACCAGCTCCACCGCCACCGCCACCTGTCTGTGCGGTTGTTGCAGAACCATTAGCATATCCTCCTGAGTTTCCCTGACCAGAAGTACCCACTCCGGGATTTCCTGGGTTCGAATATCCAGAGGCGCCGCCGCCAGACCCGCCGGTAGCGCCACTTCCACCAGAATAGTTACCGCCTCCGCCTCCGCCTTTTGCCGTTATGCTTGAAAAAATGGAATCTCCGCCGTTTGGAGCTGAACCGCCATTCGATGTTGCCCCTGCGCCACCAGCACCGACGGTAATCGTATAGCTCCCTGGTATGACCGAAAGAGAAGAGACATAAACCAACCCTCCCGCGCCACCGCCACCGCCGACAACAAGTGCCTCAACATTACCACCGTTGGTGACCGTAAAAGTGCCGCTTGTCGTAAAAGTATGAATGCGATACCCCCCGACATCAGCAACTGTGCCGCCGGTTGCAGAAAAAGAGCCAATACCAATCCACGATCCATTATAGTATTCAATTTTCCCTGTGGTTGTATTCAGTCGAATCATTCCACTTGCAGGACTCGAAGGACGCTGCGCGGTCGTTCCGGCAGGGATTTTTATAGAACCCGTACCGGCAATATCCAGGCTGGCAGCCGGACTCGTTGTTCCAATACCAACACTACCAGAATTGGTTACTGTTATAGCAGAAGTTGAACTCCCACCGTTGTAAACATCAAGATTGAATCGATTACTGGTATCGGTACGAAGCCCCCAATAGCCGTTACTGCCCAGAAACTCGCCACCCAAGGCGGTATCTGATTTTGCCTTGCTGGAATAGACCGTTCCCGTCACTTCAAGCTTCTGACTCGGGCTATTCGTCCCTATCCCCACATTTCCTGCGGTGTAGTACATAGAGGTTCCACTCAAGAGCCAGAAGATGGGATTACCATTGGGAGGTTGATTAGATCCAGGACTTGAGAAAGCAAAGCTTGCTATCGCTCCTGCAAAGGAGCCTATGAGGATACTTAAGAAAGGTGTTTTGAGCTTATTCATGAAGATACAAGAGCAGAAGCGGTTGATTATAGGAATTATTATACTATAGATGAAGAAAAAAATATTCATTTTTATACACATCTCGCATAAAATATGCAAAACAATGGACCGAAATCATATTGGCCCAACGACCTAGAAAATGGTATTCTTCTCTATATGTCGATAACACCAAGTAATGAAAAGCCCCGCGAGAAAATCACAACCAAGAAGCAGGTAGTGGCCGGCTTTGTGGTCTATCGAAAAACAAGTGACGGCATAAAATATTTACTTCTTTATAAGCGCGGTAATTATTGGAATTTTCCAAAAGGACATTTTGAAGCAGGGGAACGAAGCATCGATGCTGCTCTCCGAGAACTTGAAGAAGAAACTGGCATCAAAAAGTCCGAACTGCGAATCGTTCCAAATTTCCGTGCTTATGAGCGATTTTATTTCCGCGTCGGCAATGAAGGCATTCATGATACCGTCATCCTTTTCCTCGCAGAAAGCCATAAGGCAGAAATAAAAATCGCTCCGCGCGAACATAGCGGTTTTGCATGGTTCCTCTACCGCGACGCATTGAATGTCGTTGGAAAAAAATATAAAGATACGCGAAAAGTGTTAAAACAAGCGAACGATTTTCTGAATGCGCGGAGCGCCGCACGACACCGGGCGCCACATCCTCCAATTCCTGTTCCACCAAAGAAAAATCCCCTGCCATAAGACAGGGGATTTTTCTTTCGTTCTATTTTTTTACAAACTCGACAACCTTTTTGAAGACCTCTGGTTCGTTTTCTGCAAGATCGGCAAGAATCTTCCGATCAATTATCACCTCTTTCTTTTTGAGTGCAGCAATGAACTTGCTGTAATTCATTCCTTCGGGTCGAATCGCGGCATTAATCTTTACATTCCATAGAGAACGGAAAGTGCGCTTCTTTTCTTTGCGCCCCTGAAACATGTGCGTCCACGCATGAAGCAATGCTTCTTTTGCTGCACGTTCTTTCGATTTGCGCCCCCACTTAAACCCCTTCGTACTCTTAAGGACGCTCCTTCGACGCTTATTCGCAATGGTACCGCGTTTAACTCGTGGCATAGTAGTTTAATAGCTTTTAAGTTTCTTCAACGGATAATCGAGTGATTGACTCTTTCTCAGTCCCTGGATAGCTCGTCCATTTTTTCGCGTTCGAAAATGGCTCGCGCCCATTCCGCGGCGGACCGCTTTTCCATTCTTCGTAATTCGTATGCGTTTTGAAACGCTTTTTGCAATTGACATAATTTTAGTTTGCCTATGAATACAAGAGGGAGTATATCGCAATGCCGCTTTATTTGCAAGCCCAATCTGAGTTTTTCAAAAGGTCTCATTTATACAAGCTCCGAGATGGAGCTTGTATAATATCGATTGCGAAATTTTGATAGCTAGTCTAATTTACCTTCTTAATGGTAGGCGGATTACCCTTCGGCACGCTCGATGACGCTTGCTGAGAAAGAAGTTGTGAAATCCCTCGCTGAACATTCTGGTCGCCTGGCCAATTGGCTAAGATCCTGCTTCCAATAGAGAGTGCATTTGGAACATCTCCTTTCATGCGATAAACATCGAAAAGCCCATAAAGCACCTGAGGACGATTAGGACCAAGCGCCACTCCTTGTTCATAGTATTTCTGCGATGCCACAAGATAGACTTTATCACCCGTTCTCGTATATGCCATTTCATTCATTACTCCCATAAGATAAACATCTTGCCCGAAGCTCATTCCCTTTCCTCTCGCAAGGATAGGATTGAAGTAACTCGTAACATAATCAACAAGTTTTGCGGTGGTGGTCGCATCGTTGCTGCGCTGAATAAAGCTAAGAACGCTATCTGCCATATTACGAACGATTTCCTCCTGTCCTATAGGAGAAGATGAATCGAGCGGAATCGAAAGCCTTGTCTGAAGATCCAAAAGAGAAGAAACAGGGTTTGTCTGCATGCTCTGCAACGTTGCGATATAGGTCTGAGCTTTTCGCATCGGCGAATACGAGCCGTACCACGCAACAAAAAGAATGAAGATCGAAAGGAAAACGGCGATAATTTCTTTAAGAGTGCGATCCATGATTATATGAAATAAATATTACGCTTGTTTTTTATCGGCAGAAAAATAATATTGGGCAAAGGCAAGGAATAAGAAAAGGGAAAGATACATCGGCAGCACATCGAAAATCGCGACGCCCTGACCGAGGTATGCTACCGGAAGAGAAAGAATAATTCCACGCTCAAGATAGTGTTTAATATCTTTTGCGTTTCCGGCATTCCTCTTTCGGCTTCGGAAAAATTCATAATAAAAAATTACGAATATTGCGAGATAAGAAAGCAGGCCAACAATTCCGACTTCTGAGAGATAATCAAAGAAGACGCTGTGTGCGCGATCAAACCATGTCTCTGAAGATTGCCCCGGGTTATAAAATTTCGGATTGAAGAATTTATCATAAACCGCAGTAAAGTTTTCTGAACCCCATCCCAAGGCCGGTCTCTCCAAAAAACCCTGCCACGCCTCGCCCCAAACCCAAAGACGAGTCTTTGCTGTTTGATCAGAAAGGCTCAGCTGTAAAAGTCTGCCCGGAGGCAAGCTCTGCACAAAGGCACTATCCTTAAAGTAGAAAGCGACACCGCCCAAGACGGCGAGCACCAGGAAGATACCAGCGGACCATTTTCTAATAGAAGTATTTTTCGAAAAAATGAGGTAGACAATCATAACCAAAACACTCGCTCCAAGCCCGAGGAACGCGCCACGCGTCTGGCTTAAGATAAAGAAGAAAGCAAAGATTGTGATGAGGGTGCCATAAAAGAAGGCGCGGGCTTTCCCTTTTGTCCTCGAGAAACCATCTCTCGCAATCCAAAGATAGGCAGCATAAAACATAGCGAAAATAAGATAGGGCGCAACATAAGCCGGATTTCCCAATGATCCCTGAAAACGACCATCAATAAGAGTGTGGAAAAAACCGGCAGGAGTGGTACCGCCGCTATAGGGACCAATAAATCCCTGGGCGCCGAAATTCCCAAACAGGCCGTAAATAATCATCATCCCCGTGGCGATAAGCGAAAATTTGAAAAGATTCCGCCACTCCTCTTCCTTCTTGAAGAAAAGAGAAAGCAAAACAAAAAAGATATAATAATGAATCGCCTGAAAAACCCCTTCGCCGCGCTCATAGTTTGACCAAAACGCAGCATGTGAATCATATGAAAAAAGCGCTGAGAGACAGAGAGTGGAAACAAAAACCGAAACCGCAATGAAAATTGGACTTTTTACCACTGACATTACCAACTTCTTTACTTCGCCATCCTTTGCCTCGAATGCCCACCATAAGATGAACGATATGAGACCAAGCTCAACCGCAAATCTGAAAAACCAATCTTTTCCTCCTATAAAAGGAAAGAAGATGGAAGTCATCACTATTGTCACGGCAAAGACAGCGGTATAGCAATACCACTTTGCAATTCTTGCGAGCGATTGGCCGCGCACCTTTGCAATGATGCCCAGCAATGGGAGTGCTGCAATTACCATGAGCACAAACGGATGACTAAAAATAGTATCGGTCATTGAGTGAAATTATACATTAGTTTTTAAAACAAATCTACGCAATACAAACTCAGCTGCTTTAGGATACCAGAAACCTTTTATCTTGCATACTCCACAGCCCGCACCTCGCGAATGACGTTTACTTTTATGTCGCCGGGGTATTTCAATTCCGACTGAATTTTATCGGCGACCTCTCGTGCAAGCTCAAGTGCTCGAAAATCATCGATCTTTTCAGGAGTGACAAAAATACGCAACTCGCGACCAGCTGAAATAGCATAGGCACTCTTCACTCCCGGGAATCCCATAGCAATCTTTTCGAGATCGCCAAGACGCTTTATATAGTTTTCAATCGTGCCACGGCGAGCGCCAGGACGTGCCGCAGAAAGAACATCAGCGGCAGTAACAATATATGCTTCGGGGCGTGAATACGGATAGTCCTCATGATGCGACTGCATTGCTTCAACAACCGCCTCATTCACGTTATATTTTTTGAGAATCTTTATTCCAAGCTCGACATGCGTTCCCTCAACCTCATGATCGATTGATTTTCCAATGTCATGTAAAAGCCCGCCGCGTTTCGCAACGTCAGCATTCAATCCAAGCTCCCGCGCCATCATCTCGCTCAAATATGCCACCTCTATAGAGTGCATAAGGACGTTCTGCCCGAAGCTCGTTCTGAAATTCAAGCGACCGATGAGCTGTAAAAGTTCTTTGGGAATGTCATAAATACCAAGATCTTGTGCGGCTGAGTCGCCAATCTCCTGCATGCGCTTCGTAAGCTCCCCCTTTGCTTCTTCAACCTTCTCTTCTATTTTGGCAGGCTGTATTCGTCCGTCTTTCATGAGTTTTTCGAGCGCAAGCCTGGCGACTTCGCGACGATACGGATCAAATGACGAAATAATAACGCCATCCGGAGCTTCATCAATA
>CAIWCR010000018.1 GCA_903911245.1 uncultured Parcubacteria group bacterium
AAATGGAAAGTTTCAGCATTGATGAGTCACCAAAAGATGGATTATGGGATGTTCTCGTTTTTCACTTTCATGGAAAATTCAAATTACCACTCATAGTGCACTTACCAAAAGAAAAACTTGAAGAAATCAGAAGTAGCATTAAAAAAACATTAAAAGAAATTGACTACGAACCATCTTTCCTCGATTCACTTGAAAAATTGATCGGGTTCTAGCCCCGACCTCCAAATGACTACGGAGCGTCGGAGTATGTAAAACAAAAAAACGAAAGGTTTTATATATATTCTTAAAGACGATCGCGGGAGGTTTTATATTGAAAAAATAGTCAAAGAAGGATATATTAGAGCAGTCGTATAAAAAGGCTCTCGTCGTTCAACGGATAGGACGCAAGATTGCGGATCTTGTAATAGAGGTTCGATTCCTCTCGAGAGCACGATAGAAATCTGTTAGCAAAACTCCGAATAAAATTCGGGGTTTTGCGTTACAGTTTCTTGCGTCCCGCATAGCTGCTTCAGCGACGTGGGGCTTTTAAAGACAAAGGATCAAATAGAAAACAAGGCCAACTCATTGATTTTTTCTCAAAAAAATATAGAATGGACTGGTAGCATATTTCGTGCGGGTATCGTATAGCGGCTATTATGCGACCTTGCCAAGGTCGAGATGCGGGTTCGACTCCCGCTACTCGCTCAGCCAGAAAAAACATTCATCGCAAGGTGGATGTTTTTATTTTAATATCAGGCGATTGGTGGGAGTCGAAATGAAATTCTGTTTTTATATCCCCCTCATCTATAGTATAATAATTCCTATAATCAACCGCTTCTGCTCTTGTATCTTCATGAATAAGCTCAAAACACTTTTCTTAAGTATTCTCATAGGCTCCTTTGCAGGAGCGATAGCAAGCTTTGCTTTCTCAAGTCCTGGATCTAATCAACCTCCCAATGGTAATCCTATCTTCTGGCTCTTGAGTGGAACCTCTATGTACTACACCGCAGGAAATGTGGGGATAGGAACGAGCACGCCAGCGACTTTATTTTCCGTTGCAACCACAACTAATATCTTAAATGTTTTATCAAGTGGCAATATTGGCATCGGAACAGCGAACCCAGCCGCAACATTAGACGTAAGCGGCACAGGATCAATGAAGATGCCAGTTGGCACCACGGCGCAGCGTCCTTCAACTCCCGCAATTGGCATGATGCGATTTAACACCGATACATCGAAAGTGGAGTTTTATAATGGAGCTACATGGTTTGGTATCAGTGGCGTATCCGCAACGGGCGGCACGGTCGCTGACATTGGCGGATATCGTATTCATACTTTTACGACAAGTGGCACATTTACCGTTACCGCAGGAGGGAATATTGAAATTCTCATGGTCGCTGGTGGAGGTGGCGGCGGCGGCGGGCATTATGCTGGTGGAGGTGGCGGCGGCGGAGTAATTTATAATTCTATTTACGCCGTTTCTAACCAAAGTTATACCGTAACAGTTGGAACTGGTGGAAGTGGTGGAATTGGCGGGTCAACAAGCGGAGGAAACGGAGGAAATTCCATTTTTGGAGCACTAACCGCTATTGGCGGCGGAGGTGGCGGATCAAACTACACTCAAGCTCCATCATCTGGCGGAAGTGGTGGTGGTGGCCCCATTGCTGGCGGCGGAGATAATGGTGGTCAAAATGGCGCAGCAGGAACTACTGGACAAGGCAATAGCGGAGGAAACGCTGGTTCTAACGCTGGAGGAGGTGGCGGTGCCGGTGAAGCGGGAGTTAGTGGTGGGGGTAGTGCACCATATGGTCGCGGTGGCAATGGATTAACATATAATATTTCGGGGACGTTAACATATTACGGTGGAGGTGGTGGCGGAGCATGGGACGCCAATAATGGCACTCCGGCATTAGTATATGGAGGACTTGGCGGTGGCGGAACCGCTGGTACTTATACAACGGCAGCTACCGCTGGCACGCCAAACACTGGCGGTGGAGGTGGGGGCGGCGAGCACGCTTCTTATTCAGCTGGATATAATGGCGCAGCTGGCGGTTCGGGCATTGTTATCATTCGTTATCAAATCTAACAAAAAATCCACGATTAAATTCGTGGATTTTTTTACTACGAAAAAATCTTATTTGCTTCCTCCGGAAAGTAATTTCTGAATAACGTCGCTTACATTGAAGAAGTCTTGATAGGTCTCGGAAAGTGATTGAAGCGATTGCTTGATTGCTGCCAATGTCTGATCGGGAGATAAAAACTCTGAGAGCGCCAACCGCGCCGAAGCATTTTCATTCTTCGCAGTATTAAACGAAGTCTGAGTAGATGCAAAAGCGCTCGCGAGATCTCCGTTTCCTGATTGAGACAAGAAAGAAACCATTGGAGAAATCTGTGCCATACGATCAGAAGCCACCCTGAAAAGATCTTGGTTTTGCGACCATAAAATAAAATTATCAACGTTGCTGCTCAACTGTGCGTATGTATTCGCACGCCAGGAAAGAACCTCCTGCGCAATCTGTTCACTTCCCAATATTCCCGATCCATTAAGTTTTTCGAGTTCGATATTATAATAATTGATCGCATCATCTATTTTCCCCGAAAGTTGATTCTTGATGTTCTCATCCGCAGAATTTACCGAAACAGCATCCATCGTTGCATGCAAAGACCGGGCATCCCCTCTTGCACAGATAATTATCCTCGATAAAAGTTTCTTTCGAGCGGCGAGTTCCTGGTTTATTTCTTCGAGATAGCCAAGATTTGGATTCGATTGAATAGCCCTGATGACGGCAAGATCATCATGAGAAATCACGCAGTTATCTGCGGCGCGCGCAACGAAGGGAAACCCCCCAGCAACGGAGTAAAAAGATGATATAAGCAATGCAACTCCAAGAAATCTTTGGTGTTTCATAGACTTTCATTATAGCACGGATTGAGACCATTTAACACCCCCTCTGTCGAGCATGGATAAAAAAACAGCACATCGTGCTGAATAGCGAAAACACATATCAAGCGACTATTGAGAAAGCTCTTGAAGCGCCTGATCGATTGAAAGCGTAGACGAAGAAATATCGGTACTTGAAGAAACAGAAGATGCGGTCGAAGAAGACGTTTTCATCTTCTTATTAACGAAAGCTGCAAGCTTCTGAGTCGATTCGGCAACAGCGGCGGGTTCGGAATAATTCAAAGAAGCAAGTTCAATCTGTGCATCAATCGCCTGCGCTTCAGCATGAAGCGTCTGTGGATCGATTGCCGAAAACCGAACGGGAGAAATGGTCGATCCGGAAAAACCTCCCGTGATAAGAACAATAAAAAGTCCCGCCAGAGAAAGCGCAACGCCAGTTTCGAGAAGTCGGAAAATAAAACGACGCGTTTTGAAAATCATCATGGATGAATCATGGCTTTCAAAAGGCAACGACGCCAAAACAGCGCGTCGCGATCGCTCGGTAAACGCCTTGTCAGGCATTATCATCTTAAATTGTTTTATAATCTCAAAAAGTTCCATGACTATATTTTTGATAATGTATCTCCAAGAATATTTTTTAGTTCTTTTATAGCGCGATGCTGCATTAATTTCACGGCGCCTTCTGTTTTTTTCAACGCCTGTGCGGTGTCACGCAAAGAAACGTCTTCAACGAATCTCAGCATCACAACATCCTGATATTCCGGCTTCAGCTTCTTTATCGCAATGAAAACCTTTTCCATAGCAAGTCTCATCGGAATATCAACGGGCTCCGTCGCAGAAGAAACGAAAAGTTCTGCATCGCTGTTATCAAGGCTTATATCATTCTTCTTTGAACGATAGTAATCCACTATCTGGTTCTTTGCTATCTGATAAAGCCAGCTTGAAAACGGATGGCCCAAATCCTTATATTTTCCGATATTCTGCCATGCCGACAAAAAAACCTGATGGGTGAGATCCTCGGCCTCCTCACGACCCCCCATTTTGACCAATGCAAACCGATAAATCATCGGCTGATAATGATCATACAGGACGCCAAAAGCCGAGGAATCCCCCCCGACGGCGCATTTTATTATTTTTTCCTCGCCATCTAACATAGAAAACGTAATATAGCTTATTATGGTTACGGTCCAAATCCCGTCTCGAAGCGGGATTACAAGGTATAAATGCCCTCATATAGGGCAAGTACTTATAGTATACTCTTTTCTGTTTTCATATGCAAAAGAAAACATTTCATCAAAAAGCTCCGCATACGCGGAGCTCTTTGACTTTCGTATTTAAAGAAAAGGATCCTTTTCTTTAAAGTTACGCCACTGCTTCCTTGAGAAGCTTTCCAGCTCGGAACTTCGGTTTGATTGAAGCTTTGATCTGGATCTTTTCGCCGGTCTTCGGATTGCGGCCCTCGCGCGCAGCACGCTTTGCAACACGGAAGGTACCAAATCCTGCGATAGCAACCTCTTCGCCGCGGCTCATCGTTTTCACGATAGTATCAAATACCGCATCCACTGCTCTCTCGGTCGCTGCCTTGGTTTCGATTCCCGTTTCCTTCATCACTGCTTCGATTAAATCACGCTTATTCATAGAAATAAAATTTTATTTTTTCCTCGACCTTTTCCCATCCCTTACGAAATCAGTCTCTCTATAAAAGAGATATTTTCGTTGCTAATAGGATGATATGCATTTAGTATAGCAAAATCAAGTGCAATAGGACAATAGTGAAACAGTGGATAAAGGACTACGTTCTCTCGTTTTGAAAAGAGGGGCCCCCTTAACTCTTTTCAAAACGAGAGAACTCCGTTGGGGGCGGAGAAAGAGAAGGACCCCCCTAACTCCTTTGCAAAGGAGATTGCTACGTTTGGGGAAGAAAAAGATGAACACTTTTAACTTCTTTCAAAACGAGAAAGCTCCGTTTGGTGGAAAAACTTTATGGAGATTACTCTCCTCTCTGTCATCCTGGACCTGATCCAGGATCCAGGTTTGTATTTCCTCATTCTTCTGCCAAATTTTTCCATTCGAGATTGGTGCTTTCAATAAGCTCGATCTTCCATTTCCGTTTCCAGAATTTAAGTTGTTTTTCTCGCGTAATGGCACTCAGGACGTCTTCCGTCACTTCATAATAAACAAGTGTGTGGATATTATATTTTTTCGTAAAACCATACCCTTCTCCTAGTAAATGCTCTTCGATTCTGCGCGATAAATCGTTGGTAACACCAATATAAAGCGTTCCGTTTCTCTTATTTGCAAGAATGTAGACATAATAAAGATGGTTCATGCAGGCATTATGACACAGAGAAAGTTAAAGAAAGATTAACCTGGATCCTGGATAGCCGAAACGGCTTCCAGGATGACAGAGGGAAAAGACATCCTTATCTAAGATAGTAAGAACTATTCAACGACGTCACGCTGGGATGTCGACCCAGCATGTCGGCGCATAACACAAAACCCCCTCCGATTTGCATCGGAGGGGGTTTGCTTTACCTGCGCAATGTCACAAGTATTGCGCAATCGTATCCATACAAACCAAATCAGAAACATAATTTCTAAGCCCTCCATCCTGGATCCTGGCTTTCGCCAGGATGACAGGAAAGAGTGATTCTAAAACTAGTTGCCAATCGGGTAGGTGACGGAATTGATGGTAAGAGGAGTGACCGAGCTCGGCAAGCCAAGGCTGCCAGTTCCGGATGAATCCAAGGCGTCGGTGTACGTAAGGTCCGTTCCTGCCTGAATATTCGCTCCGAATGACTGTGCAGTATTGGCAACTCCAGAAACCTGAGTCGGATCAGCCTTCAACGTGAAGGTGTATGAACCGCCTGCAGAGATCGGGAAACCGTTCGTGAAACTCCATGTGACAGAATTTGTGCTCGTCGCACTCACCGTAGCCTCACTGGCGCTCACGATGTTTTGTCCGTTTGCATCAACCAACTGAACGCTGGCGATGAAAGCAGGATTCTGCGTCGTGCTTGCCGTTAAGAGACTGCCACTGAAGGTAATCTTCAATGTGTTCAAAGCAACTGAGCCAGCATTGTTCGCTGAGAATGTCACCGTACCAATGCTGTCAGGATTTGCTTTGTTGTGTGAAGAACCGCCAACGGCTGCAACGGTCGCCGTAACTGCACTGCGCAATACGGTTTGTTTGTTGCCCGAAGCTCCCGAAACACTCGAAACCGTCGTAGCTTTGTTTGACGTCGCACCAAGCGCCGTTATATCGCTCGTCGTGGCAATCGAGAAGATGTGACCCGAGTTATCGGTTGCACCAGCCGAAGCATACGATGACGCATCACCCTTCAAGGTGAACGAAACCGAGTTTGCCTGAGGAACGACTATCGGAGTTCCAAAGTGGAACGCATAGCTATAGGTCGAAGTGGCCATAGGACCAGTCGATGTAGAAACCTGCGAAACCGTTACTGCTGAACCAGCTGAACCAAGCGCCGTGGAACCATTCCAGAGCGTAAGGTTGCTGAAGGCAGCTTTCGGATATGTGGTCGACGCAAACGTCACCACGTCGGTCACAGTAAGATCGGTGATCTTAATGTTCTCAACATTCGCCGTTTCAGTAACACGGAAGGTCGCGAGCGAATTCCCCGTGGAACCCATTACAATTTGTCCGGCCGGAGCCTGAGTTGAATCAGAGCCCGCAGCGATAGTGGAAGCACCTGCAAAGGTAACCGCCTGACCATCCTTGCTGCTTGCAAGCGAGATGTTGCTATTCGAAACCTGACCCGTTGCTGAAATACCAGTAAGGCTCGTTGCAGGATCAACAGTGCCCGTACCTGCACTCGACAATGTGTCGGCGTAGATATCAACATTCACCGTGGTTCCTGCTGGAACATTGAAAGGCGTTCCGGAGAAAGTGTATGTGCCCTGGCCATTCACAACGCCCTGCGTTGTGCCAAGCTGGACACCTTTCACCATGACCTTCAAGTTCTGGAATTTCTGCGTCGAAGTATTCTTCGAAACCTGGACGCTTACGTTATTCACATTTACACCTTCAGCAGAAGATGCGGTGAAAGCATAAGATCCAATCTTCTGACCAGTAACACCAGCAGAAATAACCTGAGTTCCAAGAGCGTTGTTCACCGTCACCGAGAGGCTTGAAGCCGCGAGTGACAATGAGCTACCATTCGCACCGGAAGTGATTCCGGATGCGCTTGAGATCATGCCCTGGAGGTTATTAGAGCTCGGGGTAATAAGGTTGCCAACAACTGTTGAAAATACCGCTGTTGACTGAATATCAGCCTTAAGCGACAAAACGCGAGTCGTATTGGCAGGAATCGTGTAGTTGATCGGCGAGTTAGACGTACCAAAGCTGTCGGCATAGGTCATGCTCGCACCACTGATCACACCAGAGCTATTAACATTTGAAGAACTGCCCGAAATGAAGTTTGAGGAAGGAGGCTGATTGATAGTGGTACCAACCTGACCGCCCGCATCATCAACAATCGAGATATTCTGAACCAAATCCTTTAAGGCCAAGCTCGTGCTTGCACCAGTGAAAACAATTGAGAAAGGAAGGAACTTCACTTTCACCGCTTCACCAGCTGCGTACACGTCGAACTTTGCCAAAGTGATAGATGACTGACCCTTTGCAACATTGCCAGTCGGGGTATTCGTATCCTGAGTTACCGTGATCTGACCTTGTGCGATCGAGATCTGGCTACCAGAATTGGAACCTGCCGAAACCGGAATATTGTACTGGGAATCAAGTGCCAAGATGTCATAACCATTCAAAATCTCAAACTGGAAGTTATAGCTCGGAGAGCCCATAACATCAGCGAAGAGCTGAAGATTATTGGAACCTGTATTCAAGACGCCCGGCGCTGCCGAAGCATCAAAGTACGCTGTTCCATCCTGACCGACGGTCGCCAAGGTCGCACCGACCTGAGTGCCGTTCACCATCAACTTCACGTTGCGGATGTCGCCCTTATTGGCGGAACCGATCACGTGGAAGTTCAAACCGTTCAAATACACCTTGCTGTTCTGGACCGTAAGGTTCCAAGCACCAACGAGGTTACCCTGCGTACCGGCTGTTACCTGGTTTCCAATGGAAGACGAGGCAACCGTCAATGACGCGAGAGCAGGATTTGAAACGGACGTTACCGTAAAGGTGTTGCCGTTCAACGGGAATGAGCCCGTCGCGGTAACCGCCGTGTTGTTCGCATCAGCAGCTGTCACGTTTGACGCCGCGTTCAACGAGAAACCAGTCGTGTTACCAGCGGAGAGACCACCCGAGACATCGATAGCAAGCGTAAGCGTAACGGTCTGACCAGCAGGAACATTCAAGTTCATACCGGAGAAGTTAAGCATGCCGCTATTCAATGAATTGTACTGATAAAGCACCTTACCATTCTGGGTGAGGTACGCACCAGCAACTGCGCTGTCGGACAAAACGCCCATTTTCTTGAAATCAACCGAGGAAACTGTTACTGCGCCCGAATTACCCGCTGTGAAATTCACAGCAAGAACCGGAACACGTGCTGAACCTGCACCTGCGCTCGAGATCAAAGAACCCGCTGCAGGATTGACCGAAGCCAAGCTGACGGCGAGACCCGATGCCGGGGCAACTACAGGAGTGCCAGTCGTACCGGTTGTGCCAGTCGTACCGGTTGTGCCAGTCGTACCGGTTGTGCCAGTCGAAACTGACAAAGAATTCACAAACGCTCTGGACTTAGGTCCAAAGTAGCCAGAAGCCGGAGAAATTCCTTTCGCCGTCTGGTACTTCACCAATGCGGCCTTGGTCATTGCACCAAAGTAACCGGTTGCTGAAGTGCTCAAATATCCTCCATTAATCAAAAGAGTCTGGAGAGCGGTAACATCTGCTCCTCTCGAACCGAGGGTGAGGTCCTTGGTGAAAGAATAAGATGATGCTGACGTTGCCGCCGGCGTACCACCCTGTGAACTCAATTGACCCTGAAGAGTCTGAATCTGTGCAAGCAAAGCTGCGATCTGAGCCTGAAGATCAGGAGTAGATGCAGACTGAGCATTTGCTACAGGAAGAAAAGCAACGCCTACTGCCCACACAAAAGTGGTCGCCGTAAGGGCTGCCGAAATCAATTTTTTGCTCATTTTTAGTTTAAATTTATTTTCATTTCAATATATCGACCACGATATCCTTTAATGGATACCATTGCCGTCGACCTTTTGGTTCAAACACTTTATTAGGAACTGCTTCCGTACTCTGCTTTCGTCGAATCTCTGTGAGGTAGAGCCGACAAAAGCAATAACGGAAACAGGGTTAATATCATATAAAAAAGAAAAAGCTCGCTTGTGAGCGAGGCCATTGATTAAAAGAAGAATTATAGAATCTAGCAAATGAAATCTAGTAGACGGAAAAGGCTATAAAAATAACCTTCCCATTACCAAATTTTAAATCCTAGCTTCTGACTCCTATTATCAAGTCCGGCCTCACTTCCGAACCTTCCGCAATACTAGCAGAACTGTCTCAGAATTGGAAGGGCTTTTACGTCCCCTTTCAACCCCGAAACGCTATCGTATTTATAACGCAGATTCACCGGGGAAGGTTACCCGGCAAAACAGGGAAAAGGGAAGATTTTTTGAGGACTTTTCTGCCGGAATATCCGGCAAAATTCAGGCATAATTTCCGGAAATCCGGCAAGATAATCCGGCAATTGCCGGATTATTTCCGGAAACAGGGACGAGAGAGCCGTTATTTTACGAGCCCAATAAGAGTTTTCAACAAATTATACCCAGAAATGCTGGGTTTTATATTTCCGGAAATCATAGAGAGACAAAACCGATCCTTATATCTTGCTTCGATAAAAAACGCCGGGGCCGCCCGTTCCAACTTTCTCTATCAAATTCTGCTCAGCAAGAGACTGTAAATCATTCCTAATAGTTCGCTCACTACAGTCATGAAAAAGATCCTCAAGATCCTTAATCCGGCAGTCACCAGCCTCTCTAATTTTTTCAAGAATAATCATCTGTCGGTCCCCTGATTTTATGAGCGTCACAATTCCATTATTTGATTCATCTTCTTGGCTAGCCAGGGCCGTTTCCATTACAACGCTTTTGACTGATTCATTTCCGGAAATTTCTGAATTTCCGGAAATGGCCACGTCGCTAATAGTTGGCCTACTAAAAGGGCAAGAATTACAAGAATCAGAGATGCCAATCTTTTGAGTTTCCGGGAAATCCCTATCGTTCAAATTCACAGAAGTAATAACCCGTTCGCTGCTATAAACACCCTCTATAACGCCGTCATCTATTGTTTCCTTATGGTTTGTAAAAATTCCGGAAAGATCAGCTGATTCGGCAACGGAATTATTCGTTTGCTTTATAAGCATCTCTTTAAGGAGTGTTATCTCATCAAAAAGCACCTCGCTGTTAGAAAAATTAACAAAACCGAGTCCCATGCCAAGCTTTACAAAATATTCAGTGGCGGCAATCACCTGTTCCGTTTTCTCGTATTCCTTCCCTGATACCGAGCCAAGAATCCCTATCCCCTGGCGAGTGAGTGCATCCGCAAGGCTCTTTTCCGGAATTTTTGCCGCAATCCGGCAAAGAGCATAAGAGATCTCATATGCCTTTTTTATAATTGGAGTTGTTTTACCGGACTCAAACATTGGAATGAGTATATTCCGGAAATTATCAAAAGGCAAGACAGTTTCCGGAAATCTCTTTCTTTTTCCGGAAACCGGCAAAACTGCCTCAATTTTGTCGTCCCAGAGGATTCGCTTCAGACGGAAAGAAATTTAAGAGAAAGATTGAAAGCATGGATAGTCCCGCCAAGCGGGACTATGACAGAAAAGAGAAAATTTTATCTATAATTGCCACGAAGCAGAGGCAAGTAAAATCACAAGAATAGAAAAGGAAACACTCGCGATCACAAATATTTTCTCTCGAAAAAGGTTATTAAAGAAATGTCCTGCAATAAGATCATAGAAGAAGGTAATAGCAACAAAGACGATTACGGACTGATAAACGAAATCAAGCGGCAATAAAAGACCAATAATAATGAGCTGCCATGAAAGCAAAATAATAAGCCACGTCATAACGGTCCTCGTTTGATTTCTAACGATTTCTCTTTCTCTTTTGCTTTCAGGAAAAGCAGCAGTAACATCTTCGTCGCCATCGACAATCTCTCCTGACAAAGCCGGTTCCTCATGCACCAAAAAGCCGGTATCAATCTCCCTTCCTGGAACTTCTGCCTCAAAGAAGCGAATCATGCTTTCTAAAAGGAACCCTATAGCAACAGAAAGGAGAAATGCCCCACAAAAGGCCGAGGCACCAAGGTCGATAAACCCCTTGAAGAAACCTCTTAACAAAAGAAAAGAAAGCGTCAAAACAAGAATTTCATAGGTTGATTTTCGGTCAATAACCAGGAGGTCCCTCACGAGAAGGATGTAATAGAAAATAGCTCCAAAAACAAAGGCAAAAGGAAGCGACGGAGACTGTATCGACATAAGAACAAAAAGACATGCAAATGGAATAAAAAGCTTCCATGGCTGAAAAAGATTCGCGAAATAACAATACAGTGCTACAAAAAAGAAAAGCCACCACGGCAAAAAAAGCCACGCAACAGCAAACGCCAGCGTTCGCGCCACGATGTACCAGTGAATCCTCCTTGAAATCGCTCCTTTGATTTTCTTAATTCTATCCATTTCTGATCAAATATAATCCATCATACGCCCAACAAGCACTATCAAATCGCGCCTATTCCATCATGCTTCTACTTACTAAAGACAAGAGAATTCGCCTTGAAGTTAACTCTTACTTTCCCGCCTTCTTTGAATTCGCCACGAATAATCTTATCTGCCAATGTATCAAGGATAACCTTCTGCATTAAACGCTTCAAGGGGCGCGCACCAAACTCGGGACTAAATCCTTCTTTTGACAGATATTCTTTTGCAGCGCCATCAAGCGCAAGCGTAATGTGCCGTTCGGCAAGGCGTCTTTCAATAAGCGAAAGCTGAATATCAACGATTTTCCCGATATCGGCCCTGCGAAGCGGGTTGAAAACAATTATTTCATCAATACGATTCAAAAATTCAGGACGAAAACTGCGACGCAATGCCTCCATCGCTTTCTCGCGATAATCCCCCTCCTCGAGTGAAGCCGCTACATTTTCTGCGCTGAATCCGATCCGCGAAACCGCTTTCAAGTGTTCACTTCCAACATTCGACGTCATAATAATAATTGAGTTCTTGAAACTAACCATCTTACCCTTGCTATCAGTAAGCCGGCCGTTATCCAAAACCTGGAGAAGGATGTTAAACACCTCTGGATGCGCCTTTTCGATTTCGTCGAAAAGAATAACGCTGTACGGACGATGCCTCAAAATCTCAGTAAGTTGCCCGCCTTCATCATGCCCGACATATCCCGGTGCAGCGCCAATGAGCCGACTAACCGAATATTTCTCCATATATTCCGACATATCAATACGAACAAGTGCCTTCTCGTCGTTAAACATAAACTCGGCAAGCGCTTTCGCAAGTTCGGTTTTACCAACACCCGTAGGACCAAGAAACATAAACGAACCAATGGGGCGATTTATATCGGAGAGTCCTGCGCGTGCGCGACGCAATGCATGCGCGACCGCCGAAATTCCCTCATCTTGTCCAATAACCCGCTCACGAAGAACATCTTCAATGCGAATAAGTTTTTCAGTGTCGGATTCTAACATTCGTTTCAAAGGAATGCCTGTCCAAACAGAAACAACCGCTGCCACGTCCTCTTTATCCACCGCCTCCTTCAAGTAACGATCGTCTGCAGCATTTTTTGTCTTCTTTCCCTTAGATGCGCCAAAATTTTTCTTTTCAAAAACGCTAAAATCTTTTTCCGCCTGGGGCAGCTCGCCATAAACAATCTGCGCCACACGCTCTAAGTTTCCCTCACGCTCGGCGACCTCCGCGTCACGCTTCAATCCATCAACCTTTTGTCGAAGCTGATGAAGAGTTTCGAATTTTATCTTTTCTGCATGCCATTTACTCGAAAGTTCGTCGTTCCGTTCCTTATGTTTTGCAAGCTCCTTATCAATCTCCTTTACGCGAGAAGCATCTTTTTCTCCTTCTTTTGCAAGCGCCTGACGTTCCACTTCAAGTCGTAAAATCTCATGCCTAATAACGTCAATTTCCTTGGGCAGACTTTCCGAATCCAACCGACGCGATGCCGCAGCCTCGTCGATAACATCAACCGCCTTATCCGGCAAAAATCGATCGGTAATATAACGTGCCGACAAGTTGACCGCTTCGACAATTGCCTCATCACTGATACGCATACCATGATGAATTTCATACTTTTCCTTCAGTCCACGCAAAATCGCAATGGAATTCTCTATGGTTGGTTCTTCCACGATGATCGGCTGGAATCGCCGCTCAAGCGCAGGGTCTTTCTCTATATACTTCTGATATTCTCGCGTGGTCGTCGCACCAATTGCATGCAGTTCTCCACGTGCAAGGGCCGGCTTCAAAAGATTCGATGCATCAATCGCTCCCTCAGCGGCACCCGCCCCGACAATCGTATGAATTTCATCAATAAAGAGAATGATATTACCGGCCGAATTTTTCACTTCTTTTATAAAAGCTTTCAAGCGATCTTCAAACTCGCCGCGGAATTTCGTACCGGCGACAAGCGATCCCATGTCGAGCATCAAAACCTGCTTGCCCTTCAACATTTCGGGAACATCACCCGAGGCAATACGCTGAGCAAGTCCCTCTACAATCGCCGTTTTCCCGACGCCCGGCTCTCCAATAAGACACGGATTATTCTTGGTGCGACGAGAAAGCACCTGCATAAGCCGCCTCAGTTCTTCTTCTCGGCCTATAACAGGATCAAGCTGGCCCGCCTTCGCTTTTTCGCTCAAATTAATGGCATATTTTTCAAATATCTGAAATTTTGTTTCCGGTGTTTCATCGGTCACACGCGCCGAACCTCGAAGCTGCGCAAGAACACGAAACGCTCCTTCGCGCTTCACCCCGAACTTTTCAAGCGTCGTTCGCGCAGTCGATTGAACTTCGAGTAATGCAAGAAGAAGATGTTCACATGAAACAAATTCGTCCTTCTGTTGGGAGGCGATTTTTGCCGCCTGGTCGAGAACATTCATCAATTCCTGAGAAAGGTAGAGTTGTCCCACTGATGAATCGGCAACGATAGGCGGAATACGATCAATCTCAAAATCAATCACTTCGTCCATTTTTTCAAGATTAACTCCGGAGCGCTCAAGTACCGGAACAACAAGCGACTGCTCGTCTTCTAAAAGAGCCGACAAAAGATGGATTGCCTTCAATTCCCCCTGATTCTTTCTCGCAGCAATTTCCTGGGCATTCTGCAGGGCTTCTTGAGCTTTTATGGTAAATCGATGAAAGTTTGGCATAGTTGGTTGTTATTCTGAATTATTGATTTTTCTTTCGGCCTCTCTATAGAGTATATCAATTTTTGAGGCATTCTGGTTACCCCAAAACGGAGCTAACATTTATTAGCAATCTTACTACGAGATTGCTAATAAATCAAGAATGCGACTAGGTTTTCTTCTTTTTCTAAGCATAGATACCGGCCGGAGTTTATGCTGAACTTGATTCAGTGCCGGTATGACAGAAAAAAGCCCTTTTCTACTATGTCTTTAACGTAAAATCTTTTTTAAAGCCGCACGTGCGCTATCAATTTCCTTTTTATTTGTCAGACGGCCAAGACTGAAACGGATGCTCGATTTTGCGCGCTCCTTTGAAAAGCCCATTGCCACGATGACATGCGATGCCTCAAGCGCGCGCGAACGGCACGCAGAGCCAGACGATACGGCGACACCATTCAAATCAAGCCTTGTGATAATATCTTGAGCTTCAAGACCGGGAAACGACACATTCAAAATATTCGGAAGAGTTTTTCCTTTCGATGCCGGAGAATTCCGTTGCGCCTTTGGAAATATTTTCTTGATACCACGCCAAAGGTAATCACATAGTTCGTGTATTTGTTCATTCGAGCGAACAAGCAAACTGGATCGTAACTCAACTGCTTTTGCGAATCCGACAATCGACGGGACATTCTCTGTTCCCGAGCGCATACCAAATTCCTGTCCGCCGCCAGAAACAATAGAAAGAAGCGATACGCGCGAATATAGACATCCAATCCCCTTCGGGCCATAGATCTTATGCGCCGAAAGCGTCATCATATCGACACCAAGTTTTTTCACATCACAATCAAGAAACTGAAACGCTTGCACGGCATCGGTATGAAAAAAAGGATATTTCAATGATGTGAACATTCGGTATTTTGAGATTATCTCTGCGATTTCCGTAATCGGCTGAATCGTTCCGACTTCATTATTCGCATACATCACCGAAACCAAAATCGTGCGTTCATTTAATGATTTTTTAAGGAAATCGACATCAATGACGCCTTCTTTATTAACCGGAACGTAAAAAACCTCAATTCCTTCTTTTTCGAGCTCGCGCGCAGTTTCCAGAACTGATTCGTGTTCGATTGTTGAAATAATAATCCTTGGTTTTACATTATTATCGCTTCTCGGAAATTCGTCTAAATATTTTTTCACTATGCCACGCAATGCGAGGTTGTTCGCCTCAGTCGCCGAACCAGTAAAAATAATTTCCCGAAACTCGGCGCCAATTGCACGCGCAATTGTTTCACGGGAGCGATCCGCCGCCGCAATAGCATCTTGCCCGAATGAATGCACTGACCCAGGATTTCCAAATTTCTCGGAAAAGTATGGTTTCATCACATCAAAAACACGCGGGTCAACCGGCGTCGAAGCGGCATAATCAAGATATATCTTTTTCCTTTTTGAATTCATGATGCTGATGATAGCGCATCTAGAACAATAATGAAATCGGTAAATATCAAAAGCTCGTTGTAGGTTCTTTAGCTAGCGGAAAAACACAACATTTACCTTCGTACTATCCACGAATGCCCAATTGCTCTCATGTTGATATCCAGCAACCAAACGAAAAGATCCAGCAAGATAAGTTGCAGTTGAATATGAAGTAATATGCCATCTCGGCACAGAGCCACCACTATTACCATCTCCATTTGTCGAACCAACATAAATATAGTTTGTATCTGGCATTGGGGTAGCGAAAAATACGGTATAATCACCAGTTCCATTGCGAGTAACCGAACTGACATTATAACTTGCGAGAATCGATCCAGATGTTCCATCAAACGTTACCCAGGCTGCTGCCGCCCCACCACCGGAAAACGAAGTCGCTTTTACCACTCCATTAACTTGTAATGCCGTAGTCGGGTTCGTCATATTAATCCCAACATTAGCACCATTCATCACTAAACCTACATTTCCCGATGTGTTCAATTGAAGATAGCTCGCATTGACCGCCTGGCCGGAGAGATACATTGCGCCATTATAGTTATAAATTTTCCAATCCTTGCTGGGATCGCCCCATGCATCGAAAATAATACCAGACGTTCCGCCTTGCCCCCCCAGGATTACCAAGCCATAGAGTACTAGTACTGGCACTATATATAGTTAATGGATATCCTGGCGTCGCTGTCCCTATCCCTACGTTGCCATTATTTTTCAGGAAAAGTAAATCAGCATAACTGGAAGTTGCCGTCTGTTGAAGAAATCTGATTCCTGTCGAAGGATAGAGCGTAGGACTGAGCGTGTTCCAGATATCTTGTTCGGCGAAGCCACCACTAAAATTCTGGGAAAGATAGAGTGAGCCATCATAGGAAGGATAGATTCCTGCGGCATTGCCACCGGTAAAACCCGCGATCATGCTATTAGCAGAAGCAGTTACGCTAATTTTTGCTCCCGGGTTTGTCGTCCCTACCCCTACATTGCCTCCTGAGTAATACATAGAGGTTCCATTCAGAAACCAGAAGGTTGGATTTCCATTGGGAGGTTGATTTGATCCAGGACTTGAGAAGGCAAAGATGCTTATGGCGCAGGCAAAGAGACCTATTGCGATACTAAGGAAAAGAATTTTGAGATTTGAAGAAATGAAAGACCCTACTGA
>CAIWCR010000019.1 GCA_903911245.1 uncultured Parcubacteria group bacterium
ATGTTTGATTATATCATAATGATTTAAATAATATCTCTCTGTCATCGTCTGTTCTCTGTCATCCTGGCACTGAATCAAGTTCAGTATAAACTCCAGCCAGGATCCAGGATTAATTTTCTTTCATCGAGATACAATCCTGGGTCCTGGATAACCGAAGACGGTTTCCAGGATGACAGATGGGAGAAAGAGTGTGAAGACAGAGATGTCTCTACCTCCCATATCCTGCTGATATAGAGGTGATGACGGGGGTTCCTGCTAAACTCGCTGCAGGAGATAGGGTGACTTGATATTGGATATAACTGTCTCCTGGGGTTACACAGTTTCCTGATGATAAGGTACTTCCTGATGAAGAGATGACACAAGAGCTGGTACCATTCCATACTGAAGCATTGGTCATAGAGAGATTACTTCCTGATCGGGCTTGCATAATGATAGTTCCGGTTGCTGATTGATTGATCCATGAAAGATTTCCCCAGGTGGCAACGGTGCCGAGATATTGGGGAGAAGAAGTATAGGTACCAGGGGAGGAAGAGAAGGTGGGGGCGATTTTGGTGACGGAATTATCTGCGTTATTTGATGTCCACATATTTATTCCATCAGATGCAATTCCAGAAGGATTGGTATTAGTTCCAATTGAATATGTCGTTGTTGCTCCCGTGGGAGAAATTTTTGTGACACTATTACCCCCCGTGTTTCCTGTCCACATATTACCAAAGCCATCGGATGCAATGCTTTGTGGATTTCTACCAACGGTATATGTTCCTAAAATAGTTCCTGTGGGAGAAATCTTGATAACACTATCGTTGTTATAATTTGCTATCCATATATTCGTGCCATCAAAAGTAATACCATAAGGATACGTCCCTGCTCCAGTAGTATATGTTCCTAAAATAACTCCCGTAGGAGAAATTTTAGTTGCTGTCCAGTTTGAATAATTTGCGGTCCACATATTGGTGCCGTCAAACGCGATATTTCGAGGACCCGTGCCTGCTCCAGTAGTATATGTTCCTAAAATAGTTCCTGTGGGAGAAAATTTAGTGACGCTGCTACTGGTAAAATTTGCTGTCCACATATTGGTGCCATCAAACGTAATACCTTGAGGACCTGCCTCTGTCCCAGTATAAGTTGTCAATCCCCCGATTGGCGAAACCTTGGTCACGCTGTTTCTACCACCACCATTTGCGGTCCACATATTGGTGCCGTCAAACGCGATACTTTGAGCATCATAAAGATATATGCCATTTCCAACATAAGTCGTTGTTGTACCTGCTGACGTAATTTTAGTTACAGCATTATTTTGATAATCTGACGTCCACATATTTGCACCATCAAACGCAATATCAGTAGGGCTTGTTCCGCCTCCAATGCCATACGTCGTTATTACGTAATTACCAGTCGGTATTAGTTTTAAGCCAATCGATATATCAGAACCGGTTGCCGTTGCATTCGAAAACGTTCCCGCACTGAATCCGGTTCCCGATAAAGTATACGTAACGAGATTTGCGTTGGTCGCAAGGCTGGCACTGGTACCAGTAAAGAAGGTTGATGATGATGTTAGGAATTTGTTTGATTCAGGGTTGGCAGTGAGGGTATATTGGGTTCCGTTTGTGATATAGGAATAGTATCGTTGGGATGAAGAAATATTCATAGGATCTATAGGGAGTTGAGGGAGAGGAGATCCTTGAGATACTTGGGTGAAGTTGATAGGGAGCCATCCTTGTCCGTTGGTGTTTCGATAGGTTGATGAAGCAGGACAATGGTAGGTATATGAAGGGAGAAGAGCAGGGAGATTGAGTCCTTGGCAATTGGTGCCTGCTGATGAGGTTGCTTGAGGATCAGGGAGGGATACATAGACAATTGAGGAAGAACCCATGGGGAGGGAGTCTAATGAGGCAATTCTGAGAGCGTTATCTAAGGTATTCATATCAGAGAGTCTATTCGTGTCTCTGCTTTGTTTGAGGAGTTCTGAGGGATTCAGGGTGATGATGACGGTTACCATGAGGATGGCGAGGATGGCGATGACAATGAGGAGTTCTATGAGGGTGAAACCTCTTTTGGAGGTTATGGTGCGTGGGAGAGGTGAAGACTTGAGAGGAGATTGCATTACGCAAGAGAGTGAATCCCCTTTTCTTACGATGAAGAATCACAATGAAAGCATTATATCATGATGATGAAAGTGATTCTTGTTTGAAAGATTATGTTCGAAAGCAAAATCCCCTTCTTGAAAAGAATGAGAAATTATGGGGTCTCTATTTGTGGTGCACAGGGCTGGACGTAGTTCGAACGATTTTGGCAAAAATATCTTAAAATCAACGACTCAACACGTATCAGTAAGAAATTTAATCGTCATCGGTTTTACTTTTCAATAAAGAAACTTTGTTAAGAAAATTTTTGTCGTGGCGAAGCCTTTTTGATGCATATTCCATTACGTTCACATTTCGTTTCACGGCTTCAAAGACAATACTTTCATCGTCTTGCAGTCTTGAAGAAACATCCCTTAGAGCATAGGAGTGACTCTTGACCGCCATCAAAGCAATATCTTCGTTATCCTGTAAGCGCGAAGAAGCAAGAGAAAGCATGGTCCCCCATTGTTCTACGGCGGCCATGACAATTTCAAAATCATCTCGTAGTTTTTTATCGGCAAACTCCAACGCGTGTGGATCATTTTTTACCGCACCTAATACGATAAAATGATCGGCGCGAAGTTTTTCCGGTAAGTATTGAAGTAAAATACCACATTCATTAACCTCGTGAAGGACACTGGGATCGCCTTTTTCTAATGCCGGACGAATTTCGCGATAATGCGCCTCTTTCGCGATTTCTTCAGGAATCCCGCGGGATCTTACAACGTCAGCATCGCCCGTTTCATGCTTGTTTTTTGACATTTCTGATAGGGGGATAAATTCAAACATAGCTTTTTTAATTAGTTAATTATAACATATCAAACGTTGGTACATAGAGCGCATACAACGACATTCGAACGATTTTATGCAGAAAATTAGCTTTATAGATGTTTTAGAAATCTCAAGTAGAATGCTATAAATATTAGAACAATTCCCACGTTCACCGTTAGTCGTTCCCAAAAGAGATTCCTGAAGAATAGGATATCCACACCGATTATAACAACCACCATCAGCACAACAAAAATTGTTACGATATATGATGAGTTCATAACTTAATGATACTCCTATTTAAATAGGCTTGCTCAAAATTCGAACCTGGTTCTTATCTTAGTGCGGCGGGAAGGATTCGAACCTTCGTAGGCGATGCCAGCGGTTTTACAGACCGCCCTCGTTGACCACTTGAGTACCGCCGCGACGATATTTACTATACACTAAAACCCGTTTCTTTTTCAATACGAGTAATTCAAAAGGATAGAAATACTACTCTTCATTTTTGTCTTCTTCTTTCTTCTGCTCGATTATTTCTTTGAAATCAATAGCAGGCTTGGTGCCATTTTCCTCATATTTTATCTTTCTCAATGTCTTGCTCAACGTATTATCAAGCTTCAATACAAGAATTTTCGCCTTACGCAAAGTTTTCAACAAAAAACCATTTAAAGCAATGTCCACTTTCTCAGGAATATCCGAACGCACCAAACGATCGAGAAAGTTCTTTTCTTCTTTTTGTTCATCTTCAATCCGCGGCAATGCCCTTACCATAAGATAGAAAACAAAACCCAGAGCAAGCATAAGAACATCAGTAACGATAAATTGGAGCATAAAATAATAAATAAGAATTTATATTTTGATTCGCTCGAAAGATATAAATTTCTACATCTTTCTCACTGCCAAAACTAAACTTCTATTCGATAAAATTGACCGACAGAAACGTTCTCTCCCACTTTTGCGATAACTTCACCTACAAGATCCTTCACCGTTTTTGATTCGTCTTTAATGTACGGCTGATTCAAAAACTCTTCGGCTGTTTTTGATCCCACTGCCGCCAACTGCATGGTAAGTTCGCGAGCAAGGTTCTGAAATGGTTCAGAACGAACAACAAAATCCGTCTCTGCGCGAAGCTCGAGCAAAACACCGATACGATCATTGTGTATATAGGTGCGCACGAGTCCAGCGCCCGTTTCACGGCCGGCGCGCTTTTCTATTTTCGAAAATCCTTTCTCATGAATAATTTTTACCGCCGCATCCAAGTCGCCATTGGCCTCCTTGAGTGCATTGTGACAATCCATAACACCAGCGCCGGTCATCTCTCGCAATTTTTGAACTGTTTCCGTTGATACTGTTTTTTTATCCATTGGTTTTTTATTTTTCAAAAATTTTTAACGAACGCGCCCTTCTCTTACTCCTCTGACTTCAATCCTGCTTCCACTGCAGCAACCTTGCGCATCGAGATTCCTTCTTTGATTGCTTTTTCAATATTTTTCAAGAACCATGCAATGCTTGATTTCGCCTTATCATTTCCTGGAACGAGATAATCAATATCATCCGGATCAGCATCCATATTCGCAAATGCGACAATAGGAATCTTTTTGCGCTGTGCTTCGCGGATTGCCGCCAAGTGAAGCGTCGGATTAATAACCACTAACACATCCGGTTCGCGTAAAAGATTTTCAAGTCCTCCCATAAGCTGTTCGAGCTTTTTCACTTCCTTATCCATCTCAACTCGTTCTTTTTTCGTGTACTTATCAAGCGCGCCAGTTGCGAGATCTTCTCGAACCTTTTTAAGATGTTCAATCCTCTTTGAAATAATCTTGAAATTAGTAACGGTGCCACCAACCCATCGCAATGTTACATACGGCATTCCAAACTCTTTTGCAATTTCCATTATCGAAGATTCCGCCGCAGGTTCGGTATCAACAAAAAGAAATAACGCATTATTTCTTGCTTTTTCTTTTACAAACCCAATCGCTTCCTCGATTTTCTGGGCAGTTTTCTGAAGATCGATAACATCAATCCCGCCACGATTTCCAAAAACGAACTGTTTCATTTTAGGATTCGTCTTGCTCTTTTTGCGGCCATAAAAAACTCCCGCCTCAATCATTTCGCGAGACGCTTCGCCCGGATATGCAGATGTTTTCGCTTCTTCAGTCATAACAATGTCATGTGTCATATGGAGAAAAGTATAGCAAAGCCAACACGTCTGGTCAAGCGACTAGATTTTGTTAGCGACCAAAATTTCTTAGCGAGGTACGAGCTTAGAAATTTGAAGTGCCTGTGGTACGCGAAGCGCGTTACAAAATCGAAGTGCCTGTGGTGCGACTAGAATCTCTTAGCAAGGTACGAGCTAATAAATAAGAATTTATATTTAGGCTCGCTCAAGAAGTATAAGCATTAAGAAATACTCATACTTCTCTCACTGTCAAAATTAGAAATTCGGAGTGCCTATGACGTTCTCTTTTGGAAAATTCTTATCCCGGAATCCAACAACGATATCCACGAGCACTTGTTAAGGCGTCGGTACTTAGATTGGTTATTGATCCTCCGCCCGCCATACTCGTGCCCGCTTGATTCCAATAATCACCATTCCCCAACCATTCCCAATTTGAAGGCACTGCAATCGAAAAGTTATTCAATGCGGCATACCATTCGGTATAAATCGGAAGTTCTCCTCCATATTTTGTAAAACATGTATTGGCAGCAACCCACCACGTTGCGGTTCCCTCTTCGGCTGTTTCCATACAACCAAGTTGATTATTTCCTGCTTTAACATTAGTGAATCCCGAAGGACAAGCTCGCTCAAACTGAACCGTTGGATTAGTTGTCCCTATCCCAACATTGCCTCCGCTTGGATTTAAAAGCAATGTTGAGCCAGTTTGTCCAGCATCCTGCACTGCTTGGATAGTTTCTTGATTATCAGCGGAGGGATATAAAAGTAATGCATCGAGACCTTGTGAACCAATAAGTCGGATGCCATGCGCGACATCAAGAGATGATGCCTGAAGCGTTAAGATTGATGCCGGACTCGAAGTCCCTATCCCTACATTACCATTTGAGTAATACATAGATGCTCCATTCAAGAGCCAGAAGGTTGGATTTCCATTGGGAGGTTGATTGGATCCAGGACTTGAGAAAGCAAAGATACTTATGGCGCAAGCAAACAAGCCAATGGCGATACTAAGGGAGAGAAGCTTGAGATTTGAAGAGATGAAAGCTTTAGCTTTTTTCGAGTTCATTACTTTTGATTATATCATAGAAAACAAAGAGGATAAAAAAGAATTGGTGCACAAGAGCGCATACAACGATATTCGAACAATGTTAAAGATAAATTTAAAAAATATATAACGAATAATAAAAATACATTACCACCAGATAATCACGCGCCCATCCGCACCGTTTCCTCCAGCAAAGCAACCTCCATATATATTCGGACCCCCGGCGCCACCAGCTCCCGTATTTGCAGCCGCCGCGCCACCGCCCGTATTTGCACCCCCCCAATTAGACATTCCGGCACCACCAAAAACTCTTGCTCCTCCCTGTCCTCCCATAGTATATCCTCCATAATTACACATTCCACCAGAACCCTGACCACCAACTACGGAAATCCCCGATCCGCTAACGCCACCGCCGGCCCCTCCAATACCATACAAGCTTCCGCCAGTACCACCATTAGCTATTTCGGAACTAAATATCGTATTCGTTCCAGAACTACCAGCAGCACCCGACCCACCCAACCCCTTAGAACCGACAGTAAAACTCAAAACTTGGCCAGGGGTCACGGACATAATAAACGTATCAAAACCACCCGCTCCACCTGCGCCGCCCTCTGTACAGGCAGGATTTCCAGCTGTGGTACATCCAGCACCACCGCCGCCGCCGCCAACCATCTGTACAAATATTTTATAAACACCACTCGGCACGGTCCATGAATTAGCACCTGCTGTTGTAAACTGCACATAATTCTGCCAACCAGCACCTATAACAGAACCAGCAATATCAAGTGTTGCCGCTGGCGTCGCCATCCCTATTCCCACATTTCCACTTATTATCATATTGCCCGATCCAGGATCTGTTGAAACATAGCCATTACCGAGAGAAAGGCCTCCTGTGGCACCGATTCTTAATCGTTCAACGTTGTTAGTAGCAAATGCCATGACATTAGAGCTATTACCACCATAG
>CAIWCR010000020.1 GCA_903911245.1 uncultured Parcubacteria group bacterium
ACATTTTGGAAATCAACAAAAGAACTGCCGAGCGTATCAAACGCGCTTTGATAATCTTTTTGAAGCGTTGTTGATGCCTGCAAAAGATTTTCCTTGGCTTTTGTAACAGCATTTTGGCTTTGCTCTAAAGAAATGGCAGTTGGGGGCTTTTGAAGCTTTGTAAGTGAAAGTTGCGCTGCTTGTAGTGAAAGATTTGCTTGTTTCAGAGCTTTTTCTTCGTTTATTGTACTAAGAACAACAAGAGTTTGTCCTGCCGCGACATGGCTACCGACTTTGGCAGGCACGCTTGTTACCGTTTCAGTAACTTGCGGTTGTACATTGATTGTTGTTACGGCATTTACTTGGCCACTTTCAGAAATTGACGTCACCACCGTTCCCTGGGTAGCATTTTCAACAACATATTTTATTACGGTTGTTCCATTTTGTATTGCGTTATGCCACCAATAGCTTCCTCCCGCTATTACCACAATAACAATTCCGGAAATAATTTTGTGCGCCAGTATTATTTTTTTTATTTTTTCAATCATAATTTAAAAATTTGGATTTGGTAACGATGATGATGAGCCGAACACTCTAATAAATCTTCCTTCAATCCGCCCCGTTGGACCGGGGGCTCCAATAACAGCAATGCGATCACCGATATCGACATCGGCAGCAGTGATAGTATCCCCCATTTTTCTAATAACGGTATCAGGCATTATCTGTACCGACTGTTCATTATTATTAAAATCTTTCACGGCGATTACCGAGTCAGAAACGTCAATAACCGATCCTGCGATTCCATGAGAGCTTATTGGTGGCGGCATTCCGTCAAGAAAATTTTTCGGCGGCGGACCATAAAAATCATTATAATAATTCTCTCTCATCGAAGAAGAAAATGACGCCTTATGATATCCGACCGAGACACCAAGGCCAAAAATGAAAAAAACTGCCGCGATAACAATAATTGCGAACAATATCTTTTTAAATAGTAATGACGCTAATAGATTTTTCATTATTTATTGAGAAAGCGAGAATTGATGGCTATGAACTTTAGCTGTAATTTCTTTTGAAAAAGCTGCAATTGACCATAAGAAGAAAACAATTCCTCCTAAAAATAACGAAATTTGAATTGCGGGAATCGATTCCATAATCGAGAGTATAAAATTTGGAAAATTTGCGATTGCGGATGAAAAATCAGAAAAAAGAAGCGATAAAAAAGAGAAAAGGCCTGAGCGTGAAAGTTCGGTAACAGTATTCACAAGGCCAAAGTAAGTAATCATAATTGATCCGATGATTCCCGTCGAAAAAGAAGCTATTTTTGCCCTCAATATATAGCGTTCGCGTCGCTTAATTCGATTAATGATCTTATTCGCCAAATCAATAGATGGTTCGGGGAAAAAGACAGAAAACACGTTCTGGGATGATTTTTTCATGATAATCCCTTATATTACGAGTAATAGAAGGCTTTAGGTGCAAGAATCTTTAAGAATAGTTGACTCAAGATAAAAATACCTCTATAATCATTATTATGAAAAAAGAAACACATCCTGTTTATTTTCCTGGGGCGCATGTTGTCTGCTCGTGCGGCAACTCGTTTACCGTAGGTGCGACCAAGCCTGAAATCAAGGTTGAAATTTGCGCAAAATGTCATCCGGTGTATACGGGCGAAATAAAACTTATTGATACCGCTGGCCGCGTTGAGAAATTTAAAACCCGTCGCGTCAAAGCAGTTGTTGTTCCGAAGGCAAAGAAGGCAAGAAAAAAGAACTAATATCGATACATTAAAAAACCGCCCAATGGGCGGTTTTTTAATGTAGATTGTACAAACTAAATCATCTTTATTTCAACGTCAACACCGGCAGGAAGATTCAAGTTCGAAAGCGATTCGATGATCTTTTGATTTGGATCAAGAATTTCCACAAGGCGTTTATGGACGCGAAGTTCGAATTGTTCACGAGCGTCTTTTTTGACGAATGTCGAACGATTCACGGTATACCGCTTCACTTCGGTCGGCAAAGGAATCGGTCCCACTACTTTCGCATCATTTCGTTCTGCCGACTCAATAATCTGGCGCGCAGAATTATCAATCAATTTATGATCGTATGATTTGATGCGCAGTCTCAATTTTTGTGGAAGAGCCGAGTCCTGTTTTTTTGCCATAATAGTTACTTGATGATTTTCGTTACAACACCAGCACCAACTGTTCTACCTCCTTCACGGATAGCAAAGCGCTGTTTTTCTTCGAGTGCAACCGCGGAAATGAGTTTGACGGTGACTTTTACGGTGTCGCCAGGCATAACCATTTCTGTACCAGCAGGAAGTGTAACTTCGCCAGTAACGTCGGTTGTTCTGATGTAGAATTGAGGCTTATATCCGCCAAAGAACGGCGAATGACGACCACCTTCCTCTTTTGAAAGTACATAGATTTCACCTTCAAAATCGGTATGCGGCGTAACACTGCCGGGCTTTGCAAGTACCTGTCCACGTTCCACGTTTTCTTTCTTCAATCCACGAAGGAGTACTCCGATATTATCGCCAGCGCGACCTTCGTCAAGAAGTTTGTTGAACATTTCAATACCCGTTACAACAGTTTTCTGGGTCGGCGTAAGGCCAACGATTTCGATTTCTTCGTTTACCTTAACGATGCCGCGTTCTGCACGACCGGTAACAACCGTACCGCGTCCTTCAATTGAGAAAACATCTTCGATAGGCATGAGGAATGCTTTGTCGAGTTCGCGAACTGGATCCGGCATAAAGGTATCAACCGCTTCGATCAAATCCAAGATCGGTTTTGCGTCCGGCTCGTCTGGAGTTTTTGCGTTCAAGGCTTTTAAGGCCGAACCGCGAATAACAGGAAGCGTATCGCCAGGATATTCTTGCTTAGTCAAAAGTTCACGAACTTCTGATTCAACGAGATCGATGAGTTCCGGATCGTCAACCATGTCGCACTTGTTAAGAAATACAACAATGGAAGGAACGCCTACCTGACGTGCAAGCAAGATGTGCTCACGCGTTTGCGGCATCGGACCATCCGTTGCGGCGACCACAAGAATCGCACCGTCCATCTGGGCGGCACCCGTGATCATGTTCTTAATGTAATCAGCGTGACCAGGAGCATCAACGTGCGCATAGTGGCGCTTTTCGGATTCGTATTCTGAGTGATGCAACGCAATAGTAATACCACGTGCTTTTTCTTCAGGAGCGTTATCAATCTGATTGACACCTTCTTCTTTCTTCGCAAGACCCTTCATAAACAAAACGTGCGTGATCGCGGCGGTCAAAGTCGTCTTGCCATGATCAACGTGCCCAATAGTCCCGATGTTAAGATGCGGCTTTGCTCGGGAGAATTTTTCTTTTTCTGCCATAGTTTTTTAAATTAAATTTATTTAAATTTTTATCTACCTATTCTCTCCATTTTCCCACTCCATAAGCAATTTTTACAAAAAGAAAAACCGCCTCGCAACTACCAATCGACCCAAATGTTGCTGGTTGGGAACGTACTAAAGATTATAAGCCGTACCTCATCTTTTTGTCAAATAGTACGGTTTTTTCTTGTTTGTAATCTTCTGATTAAATCAGAGGACCCATATTTCTATATTGATGATCGGGCAACGTCCGCATGAGATAATAGGAAAAACATAGCATAATTTATCAAAAAAGAGCCTTTCGGCTCCTTTTTGATTTGAGATTCAATATAATCTCTTAATTCACGCTTGATCTCGTCGGAGTTTCATCTTCCTCGAACTCATTCAAGGTGTCCATGGAGAGCACCTCTCTCGTTCCCATTGGGATTAAGCGACCAATGATAACGTTTTCCTTGAGACCGCGGAGTTTGTCCACCTTCGATTCAATCGCTGCTTTCACCAATACGCGTGCTGTATCTTGGAACGATGCCGCCGAAAGGAAGCTGTCTGAGGAAAGCGCAACGCGGGTAACGCCGAGAAGAATCTGTTCCGCTTTTGCGATCTGTCCGCCGTCTTTCTTGATTTCCTTGTTCGTTTCAATGAACTTCGATTTCTCGATTATTTCACCCATCACGAAATCAGTCGTGTCACCGCTCGAACTGATCTTCACGCGCGAGAACATCTGACGGATGATCATTTCAATATGTTTATTGTTGATTGGAGCGCCTTCGGACATATAAATCTTCTGCACTTCGTTCACAATATAGCGCGCTACCTCCATTACTCCTTTGTGTTCATAGAGTTCATGGATATCAAGGTTTCCTTCTGAAAGCCGATCGCCCTGATGAATGGTATCCCCTGCTTTTACGAATAAAACGGTTCCACGCGGAATATTTATTTCCTGCGCCTTCGCTTTCTTATCGTCGGAAATCATACGAACCATTTTCAGGGTGCCCTTCTCCTCAACTTTGTCGACTTTGCCGTCAAAAGGAGCAAGAATGGCACGGCCTTTCGGTAATCGCATTTCGAAGATTTCTTCGACACGAGGAAGACCATGCGTAATGTCAGCACCAGCGATACCTCCAGTGTGGAAGGTTCTCATCGTAAGCTGGGTTCCCGGCTCGCCGATTGACTGTGCCGCAATGACGCCTGCTGCCGTTCCTATCGCAACCGACTCATTACTTCCCAAATCATATCCATAACACTTTACGCAAATGCCATAGAGCGTCTTACACGTGATTGGTGAACGCACGACAATCGATTCAAGCTTTGACTGGTCAATTATTTCTGCTGTTTCCTTGGTAATGATTTCGTTTGCTTCCACAATCACCTTGTTACCGATTTTTATATCATCCAATGCGGTGCGTGAGAAGATCTTTGAGGCAAAGGTTTGATTGAATTCTTTGCCGTCAATACGGAAAAGTTCAATACCTTCCTTAGAACGACAATCCTCTTCGCGAACTGCAAGATCCTGGGCGACATCAACCAAGCGTCGCGTAAGATAGCCAGCTTGAGCAGTCTTCAATGCGGTGTCAGTAGTACCTTTTCTCGCACCGTGCGTAGAAATAAAGTATTCCAAAACCGAAAGACCTTCTTTGAGCGCTGACTTCACTGGCAATTCCATGGTTTCGCCTTTCGGATTTTGCACCAATCCTTTCATACCCATCATCTG
>CAIWCR010000021.1 GCA_903911245.1 uncultured Parcubacteria group bacterium
GGTCCTAAGGCAATCCCGAAAGGGGCAGTCGATGGGAAGCTGGTTAATATTCCAGCCCGGTCGCACGATCATATCGAGAGGACGAAGGAAATAAACAATTATGCCTTATTGGTTTGGCATTCTTTGCGCGAAGTCCAACAAGCGCCGAGAGAAGATCAGGAATTTACCTGGTCGACAATTGCGAAGAGCTTTCCGAGAAAAATCTCGTAAAACGAGCGTGAGGCCTCCGTACCGGAAACCGACACAGGTGTATAGGGCGAGTAGCCCAAGGGGAACGAGTGAGTTGCCGCTAAGGAACTCGGCAAAAAAGCGGCCGTAAGTTAGCGATAAGGCCTGGCCTCCGCAAGGAGGCTCGCAGTGAAAGTATCCCTGGCAACTGTTTACCAAAAACACAGCTCCCTGCTAACTCGTAAGAGGATGTATAGGGGGTGACGCCTGACCGATGCGAGAAGGTCAAGGCTGGGTGTGGTGTAGCAATACACTGCTCACTGGCTCAAGCCCTCGTCAATGTCAGCGATAACTATAATCGTTCTAAGGTCGTCCGAATCTTAAGTAAGGTTCGTGCGAGGATTGGAACGATTATGGATAATTGGTAAATTTAAAAAAGTGCTGCCTATTCTGTATTTACAGAATATCCGTATAAATTTGGCTATATGCTGGAATAACCGGTTAGTATCCGGCGCTACTTGAAAAAGTAATAATGCGTCCGGTGCGGTCAATCAGCAGGAAAGATTCACGCAAGTGAAAATCCTCAGAGACTACATGCCAAACCTCGCGCAAGCGAGTGAAGACATAGTCCGAACTTTATGGCGACATAAAGAGCGAAACAGAAATGTTTTCGCCAATGTAAAAGTTGTAACAAAGTTGAGCGCAATTCCTTTTCGGGTAAGTTCCGAAGCGCACGAAAGGCGTAATGACTGGGGAACTGTCTCAGCGGCAAGCTCGGTGAAAATGCGATTCCCGTGAAGACGCGGGATACCTGTAGCGGGACGAAAAGACCCCGGAAGCTTTACTGCAGCTTGGTATTGATTTTAGAGTTTTATTACGTAGCGTAGTGGTGAGGATTTGAAGCGTTGCTTTCGGGCAACGTGGATCCGACAATGAAACAGCCATTTTTAAAATTTTAACGTCTCACTGATGGGAGATTGCGCAAGCATAAACCCCATCAAGACAGTGCTTGGTAGGCAGTTTAAATGGGGCGTTTTCCTCCAAAAGAGTAACGGAGGAGTTTATTAAGGTCAGCTTAGCCCGGATGGAAATCGGGCAGGACGTGCAAACGCAAAAGCTGGCTTAACTGCGAGACCTACAAGTCAAGCAGGCGCGAAAGCGGAAGTTAGTGACCCGATGGCAATATTTAATTCATTTTTAATGTTTTAAATTCTTTATAGAAAGGCCAGAGACACCGGATAAAAGCTACTCCGGGGATAACAGGCTAGTGAAGTCCGAGCGTCCCTAGCGACGACTTCGCTCGGCACCTCGATGTCGGCTCGCCACAGCGCGGGGGTGTAGAAGCTCCCAAGCGTTTGGCTGTTCGCCAATTAAAGTGGCACGCGAGCTGGGTTCAGACCGTCAACGATCAGTATTGATCAAAATGATAACCCAATCGAGACAATAAAAAACTGTTAAAAAAATAAACGGCGGCCTTGGCAGTGATGTCAAGAGAGAAACTTTGTGTTTGAACTCGTTATTTCGTCAACGAATAGCAAAGTGAGAAAATCGACTCATATCGGTGAAGTCCTATATAAAACTGACCTGGTTTTATAGGATAATACCGAGGGAAGTTCCCGATATATTATCGGAGTAACCCCGTAGAGACTCAATCTTAAATGATTGGAGTTCGACATATATTGTCGGGCTAACACGTCGAGCGTCTCAATATAGATTGAGATGATGGTATAGTCCAACCCGTTAGTAATAACGATGATAGTAGAATTGCGTGAGACAGGTCGGTCTCTATCTGTTACAGGCGTTTTATACTTGAGGGGAGTTGACCTTAGTACGAGAGGACTGGGTTGAACATACCTCTGGTCTATCGGCTTTACCACCAGGTGAACTGCCGAGTAGCTATGTATGGAAGGGATAAGCGCTGAAAGCATCTAAGCGCGAAGCCTACCCCAAGATTAGGTATAGTCCGCAAGGACAAGTCTCGTGGAAGACTACCACGTAAAAGCGATTTTCTGCACTTGTGTAGGAAATTGCGAATAGGCTCTAGGTGTAAGATCCGCAAGGATTTAAGCCAAGGAGTACTAATGACTAGCCAACCATCCCAATGCTGACTTTACACGCATTACGCGTGACACCTCGAAATCTACAATTTCGAGACTTTGTTACCCCTCGCCTTAAAAAGCGAGAGGGTGATTGATGTATAAAAATTCTTTTCCGATTGAATTTTTATATGCTGGTGTTTTATTCGCATGTGCCCCACCTCTTCCCATTCCGAACAGAGAAGTGAAATCATGCCAAACCGATGATACTTACGGCTTCGGCCTTGGGGAAAGTAGGTTATGCCAGCATATAAGTATTTAATCCATCTTAGGCGAAGCCCTGCATTTTTTGTGCGGGATTTTTTGCGTTCAAAATTTCACTTTCGTATTGTATGAAAGTGATTTATAATGCCATTATGTCTCGAACAACAAAACAGATTGTCTATGGTGCGATTTATTTAAGTATTTTTTTGGGGATTTTTGCGAGTATTTATTTTACATACTTGAAACCGCCGGTGACGTGTTTTGATAGTATTCAAAATCAAAACGAGGAAGGGGTTGATTGTGGCGGATCGTGCGCGAAGGTGTGTACGCCGGCGACGATTGCGCCTATTACGGCAGTAGGTAATGTTATGACCTTTGCGACGAGTCCGCATCATGTTACCTTCTTGGTGCGTATTACGAATACTAATTTTGATTTTGCGGCAAAAAGTTTTGATTATCGATTTGATCTTTCCGACGCTTCCGGCGCGATTATTCAGTCAGTTTCCGGAACATCGTTTATTTATGCTGGTGAAGCAAAATATCTCATTGTGCCCAATCAAGAGATTTCATCATCGGTTGAAAACGTTGTGGTTGCTATTTCAAATCCAGTATGGGCAAAGAGTTCGGATTTTGGTGCCGCGCCGCAATTTGTTTTTCATAGTATAAAAACAGAGCCTATTTCATCGAGTACGATAAGAGTGAGCGGTACGATTACTGATAATGATGTAAGTGCTTTTGATAAAATTACCGTCATTGCTCTCTTTAAGAATTCGAACGGCATGCTGGTTGGTACATCACAAACCGAGCTTGATCAGGTTATTCCTAACGAAGCATATGATTTCTCAGTTCTTTATCCGACTGCTCAAAGCATTAACCCCGCGGCAACGGAAGTAACGGCGTATGCCATGAGAGCGTTATAATCATGTTCGAATTATTTTTACCCGTTCTTATTATTATCGCTGCTGGTCTCGTGACGCTTTCCGCTCTTTCGTGGCATCTTTTTTTTGTGCAGTTGATATGGATTGCTATGGGGGTGGGATTTGTTTTACTTTTTCTTTTTGTTGATTGGCGATCGGTTTTTAATTCCCGATGGATTATTTGGGGTGTTTATGGGTTTGGGGTGGCTCTCGTTCTTTTTGCGTATTTCAAGGCTCCTCTTATACGAAACACGAGAAGCTGGCTTCCGGTCGGGCCTTTTACTATACAGCCGGTTGAACTTGTGAAAATTGCACTTATTTTTTTGTATGCGAATTATTTTAGTAGGCGGCATCTTGCGGTCGCGCGATGGCAAGTTATCGTTTCATCTTTTTTCTTTTTTATTATTCCTGCCGCTATCGCCGTAAAGCTTCCTGATCTTGGTTCTGCGGTTATTTTTGCAAGTATCTGGTTTGGCTTTTTACTTCTTTCGGGGCTCCCTTTGCGAAGAGTTTTTGCTGCTTTGACTATTTTTCTTTGTGTCGCAGGTTTTCTTTGGGTTTATGTTTTGAAAGATTATCATCGCGCACGCATTGTCGGCTTCGTTTCGCCGGAGCAAAGCGCACAAAGCGCGCTTGGTATCAATTACAGTATGATCCAATCGAAGATTACTATAGGTTCTGCTGGTTTTTGGGGAAAGGGGTATGGCCAAGGAACGCAGACGCAGCTTGGGTTTTTGAGTGAGCCGACTGAAGATTTTATCTTTGCGGCGTTTATAGAAGAATGGGGGATTGCGGGTGGGCTTTTTATTATCATCACTTTTCTTTTTCTTATTTTTCAGATTCTTAAAATCGGATTGCTTGCTGATAAGAATTTTGAGAAATTTATATGTCTCGGCGCGGCAATGATGTTCGGTGTTCAGTTTTTATTGAATACTGGATCTGCGACAGGGCTCACTCCTGTCGTTGGTGTCACGTTTCCCTTTTTAAGTTATGGAGGATCAAGTATGCTTACTGATTCCTTTTTACTTGCGATTATCAATTCGGTGCGTGAACGATCAAGGGGGAGCTCATAGTTAGTATAATTTTTTGTTTGCTTCGCCAATGCTTTTCTCTTTTTTGTCATCCCGTTGAAAAACGGGATCCAGGCTTATCTTTTCTCTTTGAATTAATTCTGGATCCTGGATCAAGTCCAGGATGACAGAGGGGAAGATAATCCTCCTTTCAAAACGAGAGTGTGTAGTATTTATTCCCATCTTTTTCTTCTTGCCCCCCCCACTCATTCCTGTCATACTATAAGTAATGAAATTTAAATCAGTAAGATTTTTTATCTCCTCAAATCTCAAAGTCTTATTCCTTAGTATTGCTATCGGCTTATTTACTTGTGCTATAAGCATCTTTGCATTTTCAAGTCCTGGATCTAATCAACCTCCCAATGGAACACCAACCTTCTGGCTCCTGAATGGAACCTCTATGTATTACTCAAATGGAAACGTGGGGATAGGGACAAATAATCCAAATCAGAAGCTTGAAGTGGCAGGAAATGTCTCATCGACGAATTTTTGCCTCGGAGGAACTTGTATTTCAAGTTGGTCGTCGGGACTTAATGGTGGCGGGACCTTGAACTATGTTGGCAAATTCACTGGATCGGGAACTATAGGCAACTCTCTTCTTTTTGATAATGGAACAAATGTTGGAATAGGAACAGCGAGTCCAGGCGCGGGTTACAAGCTTGATGTGAATGGCACTGTTAATGCGACAGGGCTTTCTATAAACGGCACAGCAGTTGGAGGTGCTGGATTTAAGCCTACCGGTTCTGTTTTTCTGACAAGCGGAACTTCGTGGACAGTGCCAGCAGGAACTACGTGGATTCAGTTTGCCTTGACTGGCGCTGGCGGCGGAGGTGGATCGGGAATGAGCGATTGTAGCGGTTATGCGGGCTTGCCAGGTATGACAATTTCTGGTTGGTATAACGTAAGCGGTTTTTCGACTATATCATATTCAATTGGAGCTGGTGGATCGGGCGGTGGCGGTGGCGGTGGTGGTGGTCAATCAACACTGGGTACGTCTCCTCAAGTTGCTGCCGGCGGTGGTCATGCTGGCGGCTCTGAGTGCGTCGCCTATGGCGGTGGAGGTGCCGGTGGGGCAACAAGTGTAAGCTATAATGCAACTACAACCATTACGGGCATCTATACTTCTCTTAGTACTTCTTATGGAGCTGGCGGAGGAGTGGGCGCTGTTGGAAAACCAGGACTGCTCGAAATTGTTTATTAATCATAGAATAGAGTTTGAATCATAATAGGTGATTTTTGTTTTTTTAATTTAATTTCAAAAATCAGATGAAGCTACGCACCATTACGTCTTTCATCTCTTCAAAGCTCAAGCTTCTCTCCCTTAGTATCACTATCGGTCTCTTTGCCTGCGCCATAAGTATCTTTGCTTTCTCAAGTCCTGGATCTAATCAACCTCCGAACGGCAATCCTACCTTCTGGCTCCTGAATGGAACGAATATGTATTATTCAGGAGGGAACGTGGGGATAGGGACGACGGGGCCAAACGCAAATCTCGAAGTCGCTACTACTGGCAGTATGCAGTTAAGATTATCTTCTCCGGGCGGTTCGTATAGAAGAATAGTTTTTTTTGATAATGCTACAACTCCTACGAAATATAATTGGGAAATTGCGGAAAACGAATTCGGGGATGGTCTGTTTCTTGGGCCTTCTACTGCGGTTGGCGGGATGACTTTCAATACATTGGTTGGTTTTTCTATTTTTCCGAATGGTAATGTTGGGATCGGGACAGCGACGCCAGGTCAAAAACTTTCAGTTGCTGGCACCATCGAATCAACGTCGGGGGGGTTTAAGTTTCCCGATGGAACAATACAAACAACGGCAGTGACTACTGTGTCTGGAAAAAGATATTTTAGAATCACGTTGAAAAATGGTACCTCTGGTCAAACCAATATTCAATTAGCAGAATTACAGTTTTATGATGCTAATATCGGACAGTGGATAACAAATAATATGACATCCGATAGTGTTCCTTCTCCGAAGGTCGTAACATATACACCAACAAGCTATTCAACTAGTCTTGGCTGGAAAGCTTTTGATGGAGCTGGAGGAACAAGTCACTATTATGATGGATATATGACAAGTGTTGCAAATTCTGTCCTTACTATTGATTTGGGCGCTGGTAATGTTATAAATGCCACAAAATATCGGGTATATACTTCCAGTTACGGCGACGGCGGTGGCACTTACCGACCGACCGATTGGACACTCAGGACGTCTAATGATGGTGTCAACTGGACCATTCTTGATTCTCAGATTGGCGCTACCGTTCCCGGTGGTTCTTATCTCGAAATCGATACCACAACTAGTTAGATTATTTGGAATACGGAGGTGCTAAATATATTCTGTCATTTTTGATTTTATATTTTTAATCTTTGCGGTGTGTATATCTTCGATTTTTTTGCGTTGGAAATATGGTAATATGAAGACATAGAAGGCGATAGAGTTCCTTTATTTTAATGGTCACTATTAAATTAGAAGCTACAAATCAGAAAAAGAAACTACGCTGCATATTGTGGGGCGCGGCTTTATTTGTTTTGTGTTTTAGTTTTGCCAGTAAGGCAAATGCCAGCAGTTCAACTGGAACGATCGATATAACAAATGCATATGCCTGGTCGGAGAATGCCGGCTGGATCAATTTTGGGACGAGTCAGGGAAACATTACTGTTTCATCTTCATCGCTAACTGGTTACGCATGGTCGGAAAATCTTGGATGGATTTCTTTGAATTGCTTGAATACTGGTTCTTGCGGAACGGTGAATTATGGAATTGCGAATGATGGTAGTGGAAACTTATCGGGCTACGCATGGTCGGAAAATGCTGGCTGGATTAATTTTGGATCATTTACGAACAGCGTTAAAATCAGTACCTCAACAGGAGATTTTTCCGGTTATGCATGGGGAGAAAACGTTGGATGGGTTTCTTTTAACTGTTCGAATACTTCGAGTTGCGGCACGAATTCTTATAAGGTAAATACTACGTGGGTCGGAACCGGGAGTAGTTCGACGACTGGTTTATCGAGTGGCTATCTTGATTCACAAACATTCGATACTGGTGTTGTCGGCGGTGCGCAGTTGAATTCAGTTCTTTGGCATGGCATTTTACCTGCAGGTACTGCGGTTGGTTTTCAGTTTGCCGTAAGTAGTTCGTCGGCTGGGCCGTGGACATTCACCGGTCCTGATGGATGGCCGAATAGTTCAAGTTCGTATTGGAATGGTTCTAATACGAGTTCATCAATACCGTTGAATTATAGTTTATATAATAACTTTCGATATTTTCGATATCGCGTGACATTGTTTTCCAATACCGCACGAACCGTGTCGCCACGCGTAGATGATATTGTTATTAATTGGAGTCAGTAAAAACAATGGTGTGTGAAAGTTTTTTGGCGATGTTCCTTTATATTGAAAATTAATGGTATTATTAACAAAGAGGATGATTATGCAATCAAGAAAAGGGCAAGGGTTTTTAGCGGTAGTACTCCTCGTTGGCGGTGTTGTTGTTGCCATCGGCGCATTTCTTGCATTTCTTGCATTTTCTTCCACTGATTCGAGCTATGGCTTGCAATCATCGCAGGGTGCGGAGGCTGCCGCCAGTTCAGGCGCCGAAGATGCCTTGTTACAGCTTGCGAGAAATGGATCGTTTTCGAATACGTCGGGATATTCAGTTCAAGTAGGCGCGAATACGGCAATCGTTACGGTAAATCAAAATACACCATCAACGGGATTCGTTACCGTGCTTTCGACGGCGACCGTTTCCCAAAGAACTAAAAAAATAACGGTGGTTCTTTCGGAAAATCCGCAAACAAATCAAGTAACCGTTGTTTCTTGGCAAGAATCAAAATGAAAATCTTTTTTGCAAACATAACCCTCATTTTTGAAAAGTTTTTGCTTTTATTAAAAGTCCACCGAAAGGTTGGCGGTCTTGATGTAAGCGATCAAGTTATTCGATTCTCGTATTACGACGGAAAGTTATGGCGATTTTTTGCCGTTCAATGTGCTCCTGGCGTTTTGGAAAATGGAAAGATAAAAAATCGAGCAGAATTTATTAAAACGCTTCTTGAGCTGAAACTACAGATTTTGGGAGGAAAAGCAAAGAAGGGGAGTATTGATGTTGTGATGTCGTTTAGTTCGGCGAGCACCTATAATCAAGTCTTTAATTTGCCGCTTCTTGAGGGTGATGAATTCGAAAAGGCGGTAGGATTCAACGTTCAAATGACGTCCCCCGTTGATATTTCAGAAACGTATTTTGGCTGGGAAATTGTCGCGCGCGATGAAGCAGCAGGACGTTATGATATTTTGAGTGTTTTTATTGATCGTGTATTGGTTGATGAAATGGTGGCAGCGCTTTTTGAAGCGGGATTTATACCGACCGCCGTTGAATCAAAAGCGCTTGTATTGGCGAGAATGGTTCGTGAAAAAGGACAAGAAATTGATAAAACAAAATCGTGCGTTCTTGTTAATATCGATAATGCCGGGATAGATTTTCTTGTTCTTCGTAAGGGAGAGCTTTATTTTGAATATGCGAGTCCGTGGCACGATGTTATGGATAAAAAAGGACAGATATCGATGGATGTTTTTTCGGCGATTGTCGCAAAAAATATTAATCAGGTTATAAATTTTTACGGGCAGCATTGGCAAGATCAGATAAGCGGAATCTTCATTTCGTCGGGCGTCCTTTATGATGAGACAAAAAACGCCATTTCAACAAGTACCAGCATACCGGTAGCACCGTTGCATATTTTGGGTTTTAACAATCAAGAAACACCACCGGAATGGCTTGTGGCATTGGGATGCGGAATACGAGGTCTTGAGTTCAAGAAAAGAAAAAATGAAATTAGTCTTTTGAATTCTGGCGCAGAGAAGACATTCGTAAAGACGCAACTTATTGATTTTATGGATTTTTGGAGAATTTTGGTTCCCGTAGCGCTTTGCTTTGTCGTCATTATGCTTGCTGGTGTTGATATTTTTCTTATGCGTATGCAGGATGCATCGAGTGGAAGCGCCGTGGTGACGCCGGCTGCAGGAAATTCGACCGAGGTCACTCTGGCACTTACTTCAGTAAATGATTTTAATCGCTCGGTGGCATTTATTCAGGACATTGAAAAGAAAGCTTCTCCGGAAGTTTCGATTATTACTGAACTTGGAAGTATTGCTTCATCTACTGGCATTTCGATTGCAAATGCATCTTTTCGGATCGAAAATAAATTTATCACTCTCAACGCGATAGCGCCCTCTCAGGATCAGATTTCTTCTTTTGAGAAGAGTATTCATGGTAATTCGAAGTTTACGAATGTGAATTTGCCTCTTTCAAGCATTCAAAAACAACCCAGCGGAAGCAATTTTTCATTTTCAATGACGTTAATAGCGGCAAAATAGAAACTGCTTTACGGATTTTTGCTGTTAGATTTTTGACTCTATTTCCTTGAATACGCCGTCAAGTATGTTTTTGTCCTTTTTTGTTATTGGCTTGAGTACGAATATTCCAGCTTTTTTTCGAAGCGGCTCGATTATGGGACGAATACCGATTCGTATTCGACTAAAATTTTTCGATTTTAAAGTATCGATAATAGACTGGATGCCATTGTGTCCTCCGGCATTTTTTCCAAATGAAATTTTGAAACTGCCAAGAGGGATATCGCTATCGTCATGAATGATTACGATTTCTTCTGGTTTTGCTTTGAATACGCGCGCCGCTTCTTTGATGGCAAGGCCTGATTCATTCATAAAAACGAGAGGCCTTATCAAGACGACATCGTCTTTTTTTTCTGATTCAAAGCTATTTTTATATCGTTTTCCTTTCCAGTCGTTTCCGGCGAGACGGAAAAGCATCATCATGCCGACGTTGTGATAGGTATTTTCGTATTCTATGCCAGGATTGCCAAGTCCTACGATAATTTTGCATTTGCTTTTTTCCTGTTCTTGCATATAATTATTATTACATTTTCAATATTTTTTCGCCAATCGTGTTAAGAAGATAAAATATTTAATTTATTTTTAACAAAAAAGACAATATGAGAAAATTTTTCGCTTCTTTTCTTGAGATTGCCGAAGTAGTTGTCATTGCGGTGGTTGCTGTTTTTATCGTAAGAAATTTTCTCGTTCAGCCATTTCTTGTAAGTGGAACGAGTATGGTGCCTACGTTTTCGAATAATGATTATGTTCTCGTGGACGAGTTGAGTTATCGTATCCGCACGCCAGAACGAGGCGAAGTAGTGGTCTTCCACGATCCTCAGGAATACGGAACATACTTTATAAAGAGAGTCATTGGTTTGCCGGGAGAGACGGTGCTTATTAATAGCAATAAGATTACTATTTTCAACACAAGCAATCCGCAGGGATTTTCGCTTAATGAATCGTATTTGCCTTCTGGAACTGTCACTACGGTGGTGGGAGGGGGCGATCGTTACGTGCTTTCGTCGAGTACATATCTTATGCTTGGGGATAATCGACCCGACAGTTTTGATTCTAGGAGCTGGGGAGCATTGCCGGCGCAGAATATTGTTGGGTTAGTAAGGGTTCGTCTTTGGCCACTTGATGCCATTCGTGCATTTGCTGTGCCGAATTACCAATGATGTGGTCTATAAAATAGTTTACTCTTTTCACAATTTAAACTAATAAAAAGTATAAACAGCAAACTATGTCTCCAAAAAATAAAAAAAATAAAAAAGAGGATCGAAAGAAAACGCCGATAGCGCGAGGTATGCATGATTCGCTTCCTCACGATGCACCGTACTGGGAAAAAATAGAAACAACGGCAAAAGATATAGCGCGTGAACATGGTTTTGTGCGTATTGAACCGCCTATCTTGGAATCCGCAGATCTTTATCGCAAAGCTTTAGGTGAAGAGATTGATGAAATCGAGAAAGAGATGTGTTTTTTGAAAACAAAAGGGGATCATGCGCTTGCATTACGACCTGAATACACGACAGGAATTTGCCGAGCATATATCGAACATAGCTTGAATCGTCAGGGCCAGCCGCAAAAATTATTTTCGCTTGGACCAGTATTTCGTCACGATCGTCCTCATCTTGGCCAATGTCATGAACAAACGCAGGTAAATTTTGAAATTATTGGCGGCTCGAATGATCCAATATATGATGCCGAGATCATTTCGATGTATGTTGATTTTTTGTCAGAACTAAAAATAAAGGATTTTACGCTCAAGCTTAATTCGATTGGATGTAAGACGTGCAGACCTACCTACCGACGCCAGCTTCATAATTTTTATAAAAATTATGATCGGTCGCTTTGTGAAGATTGTAAAAAACATTTTTCAAAAAATCAGCTCAGGCTTTTGGATTGCAAAAATGAACGATGTGCAACAATTAAGGAGGGTGCTCCTGATTTTCTCAATAAAATCTGCACCACGTGCAGTACGCATTTCAAATCAGTGCTCGAATATCTCGATGAAGCTAATATTTCTTATACGCTCGATAACCATTTAATACAGGGCTTTGAATATTATAGCAGGACGGTTTTTGGTTTCTTTTCAGAAGAGAAAGAATCTGGTTTATTTGCGACTGGGGGCCGATATGATTATCTCGTAGAAAAATTAGGTGGTCGTTCGACGGCTGGGGTTGGTATTGCGGGTGACGTAGAACGGATTATTGCTGAAATGAAAGCAAAAGAAATTGCGATTTCAAAAAGATCGCAGAAAAGAGTTTTTCTTGCTCATGCCGGTGAACCTGCAAAGAAAAAAGCGTTTTCTCTCTTGCAGATGCTTCGTGCGAACGGAATCAGGGTGGTAGAAGTACTTGCTAAAGAATCATTGACGGCTCAGCTTAAGGTTGCCCATAAAGAAGGGCTTGATCTTGCGCTTATCATCGGGCAGAAAGAAATATTCGAAAAAAGCGTGATCATCAGAGATTTGAAGGCGGGAGCTCAAGAAACCGTTTCGTTAGAAAAAATCATTGCCCAGGTTAAAAAACGTTTATAAATAAAAACAAATGCACGACGAAAGTTGTCTTTTTTGTAGGATTGCTGCAAAAACAATTTCTTCAAAAATTGTTTACGAAGATGAATATGTCGTTGCTTTTTTAGATGTTGCGCCGCGCGTTCCGGGACACACGGTAGTGGTTTCAAAATATCATACGTCGACACTTCTTGATTTGCCTGATGAGGAAGTGACTCGGCTTTTTTGCGCCGTGAAAACGGTTGATGTTTTATTATCAAAAAAACTCAACGTCGACGGTATGACTATCGGGATAAATCAAGGAGCTGCAAGCGGCCAAGAAGTGGGTCATTTACATATTCATCTATTACCGCGTTGGGATGGCGACAATGGCGGCTCGGTGCAATCTATTGTTCATAATCCGGCCAAGGAAAGCATCGAAGAATTATTTAAAACAATTCTCCAGTAATCGAAAATATAAATTATCGAAAATCGTTTTCATTAGTACATAACAACAATATGAAAAAGATAGTGCGAACATTGAAGAAATATTTCATCCCGCATGAAGAAAACGATCATCGACCCCATATTCTTCGGCGAGAAATTATTATTTTGGTATGTCTCGTGCTGATTGTTGGTGAAATTGCTTTTGTTTTGGGAACATCTTTGGTTCGGCGATCAAGTCTTTTTGGTACGGTGGTGGTAAGCGCTCTTACTGATGAAACGAATTTTCAGAGAATGGAAAGCAGTCTTTCTGAATTACATGTAAATTCACTTCTTCAGGTAGCAGCACAGGCAAAAGCGGATGACATGGCTGCGAAGAGCTATTTTTCACATACAAGTCCCGATGGTGTGACACCGTGGTATTGGTTTAAAAGGGCAGGTTATACATTTAGTTATGCAGGAGAGAATCTTGCCATTAACTTTTCCGATTCACAGGACGTCACGAACGCATGGATGAATTCGCCGGAGCATCGCGCGAATATTCTTAATACTAATTTTACCGAAATTGGTATGGCAACCGCGCAGGGAACGTATAATGGCAGTCCTGCGATTTATATTGTAGAGCTTTTCGGAACACCGGCATTTTCGCCGGTTGCCACGAATTCGAGTTCCGATAAAAAATCTTCAGATATCATTCCGACGCCGATCATTCAATCAGTGCCGAGCAGCTCGGTTCCTGTTGTTAACGTTAAGGAGGGTGCCGTTGCAGGAACTTTTCAAAAGAGTGTTGTTGCAGAAAAAGATGTGCAACCGGGAAACGCTCCGCCAGTAGTAACCGTTCCTTCTGCGCAAACGTCGTCTGACGTGGTGACATCGGTTGGAAAACAGACTACAGAGAATAATTCGATCCAAAATGCGGTTGCTAATCCGCGACAAACGGTAAATTATTTTTATCTCGTTCTCATCAGTATTTTTGCTATGGCTCTTGTTCTTAATATTTTTATAAAAATAAAGATTCAACATCCCGATCTTATTCTGGGGGGCGTTATGATCCTTGCGATGGCTGGAATTTTCATTATTTTCAATCAGCAGCTTTTTATAGGTTTCATTTCGTAAATATACTACGGGCATTGGTGGTATTATTTTTGTTTGGTATTTGATTTTTATAAGCGTCACGGTATAATTAATCGAACATTAGTGCTCCTCGGGCTTATTCCAGTAATTTCCCTTGGATTAAACGCTGCGTTTCCAATAATGCAAATATGGAAATGTTGGTGCGTTTTTTTTGGTTTCTCAAAAATGCTGATTTTTAGTTTCATCAATCTTAGTTAGGTGAATTCCATAAATAAATTAAAAACAAAAAATAATAATGAAAAAACCGTTTATTACGTCCGTTATCACCGTTATCATGATTGGGTCTTTTTTGAAAATATTACCAGCGAAGGCGCAAACAATGCCCAATTGGGACGTAACCGGTAATTATGTTATTGCCATGAATTATCTCGGCGGAATATATGCCTATGATATGTCTTTGGTGCAAAATAATCTGGGGAATATTGCAGGTAATGGCGGATATCCAGCAGGAGGATCTCATTCGTATGCATGGGCGTTGACGTCTGGTTCGGTCGCGAGCAACTCCATTGATTTCTATGCCAATTACACCGCTTCGGCTGATGCAGTGACGCCGCTTACAGTGATGCATATGAAGGGAGCGATTAATGCGAGTGGTACAATGTCCGGGACATGGTCTGATAATTATCAAGGAGGGTTGCGAACGGGTACATGGGCGACGGCGAGTGGGACGGCGGCCATGGCTAGTGCTTTATCAGTAAAAGATTTTAGTGTTATGACTTCTGATGGTATAAGAGGATATTCTGAAAAGCTTGATTTGACCGGCGCAACATTTGAAAACGCGCGATTGGTGACGGTGCAATTGTTTTCGGGGAGTATTTTATTACAGACAAATACTTTTATAGGATTGTCCACGAGTACCGAAATTTTTTCTCCATTTGATGTATTTGGAAAATTTGATTATGCGGCAGACGGAACATGGATTAATAAAAAAGAAAGCGAATATGGCCAAACACTTGTTCCGACAAAAGTCGTTGCAATCGCGACGCTCGTTAACGGAAAGAGCGTGATGGCTGAAAACGTAAATCTGCTTGGCAATCCAGCAAGCCTGATTTTGAATGTTGCTTCGACAGCTTCGATTGGTGATGTAACGGTTTCTAATGGGACGGCTTTGAACGCTTTGAATCTATCGACTTCTAATATTGTTTTTTTGAGTGATGGAACGACATCATCATTACCGATTTTATGGAACAATGGTGCGCCTCTTTATGACGGCGCTGTTGCTGGAACGTATGTTTTTGCCGGCACTCTTGTTATGCCCGCTGGGATAATTAATCCGAGCAATATAGTAGTAAATACGAATGTGACGGTTGCTGCGGTGCCTGTACCCGTAATTGTTCCCAGTACTATTACGAGTGGTGGCGGAGGTGGCGGAGTAAGTTATTATAGTCCTTACGCTATCGTGATTAATAATGGTGCCACTTCGACGGATTCTACCAGCGTCATTCTTTCGCTTACCTCACTTGCAGGAATGAATCAAATGTGGATATCAAACGATTCAAGTTTTGCGACTTCTATGGGAACTGGCTGGGTTCCGTTCCAAACAACGTATCCATGGACGCTTTTACCTGGGGCCGGCGACAAGATAATATATGTACGTTTTTCGAATGCGAACACGGCGACATCAATGGGAAGCGCTGCTGCAAAAATAACGCTTGTGATACAGGGCCAGGTTCTTGGCGTAAGCACATCAACCGTTTCGCAAGGCCAAGTTTTGAGTACTTCGACATTTAATTTTACAAGAATGCTTTCATTGGGTTTACAGGGCAGCGATGTGAAGGAGCTTCAGAATCAACTTACCGAAGAAGGGTTTTATACTGGATCAATAACGGGTTATTTTGGATCGGCGACGCGGCTAGCAGTGAAAGCATATCAAGCGGCGCATAATGTGCGTATTACCGGCATTGTCGGGTCGCTTACGATGACAGAACTCAATAACGCGCGAGCTCCTCAGATAATAAAGATAAGCGCAAAGAAAAACGAAACATTGCAAGCGCAAATTGCGGGACTACAAGAACAATTACTTGCTTTATTACAGCAGCTTGCGGTAACGCTCCGGTCATGAAGCATGGGATATTCCGCAATTAGAGTTTTTATTGCTTGTTTTTCTCACTCTTGACTTTCTTATATCTTTGTACGTACAATCAAGCCAAGATTAACTTTTGATTAAAAACCGCTTTCCAGTTGGGTAAACAAATTGGAGTCGTCGGTCATGGATAAAAAGGAACTGAAAATTTATTGTGGGCTGCCCAACACTTCACTGGGCGGCCTTTTTATGATCTATGGAAAACCAAAATCACTTTTCAAACGAAGGAAGAGTCGATATAAAGAAAAACAATATTGAAACAAGAAGATTAAAAATATATTAAAAAACAAACTAACACCTTCGACATTAAAAAATCATGAAAAAATATCTATTAATCGGTTCAATATTGTTTTTGACTTTGGGGATGTTTGTATTTGCATCCCCGCAAGCATTCGCAACAGTAGTTCAGAATAGCATTCGTGTGAGTAATTTGCAGCCTAGCTGGACTGCAACTGGCGGCGGCGGCGTTTATTCCGTTTATTATGGTCCGACTGCTTACGCTCCAGTTTCTCCTGGATCGACTGCTGTATATCTTGGTCGTCAAGCTGCTCCTATATATGCTGGCGTTACTCCCGATCCGACGTATGGAGATTATGAAGATCAGGGATTATTTGCCTTTAAGCCGGGTGATGTGCCAGTTGAGACATTCGCGGTACAGCCATTTACCTACGATTTTGTAAATCAATATGGTACGGCGCCAGTTTGGGTTTACATTGAACTTAATAAGGGTGTCGCGGGTGATGTTATGTATCAATATGTGCCTACATCAAGCCCATCGAGCTATCATACTGAGAACGCAGCGACCGGTGCTCATTGGCAAGCGTGGACTGATACCGATAGCGGTGTTACGACGGGCCCGATGCTTTCGCTTGCTGATATCGCTTCAGAAAATCCAGGCAAAACCGTCAGTCGAGTCTATCTCACCGAAGGTATGGGCAACTCATATCATGCAACCCCAAATGGTACTGTGGCATGGGTTGATACGGCTACGATCGGTGGGACGACATATGATTTTGTGACGCCCGATACGACATCTCCAGTTATTACACTTAATGGTGATAATCCAATGACAGTTGCTCAGGGCAGCGTATTTGTTGATCCTGGAGCAACGGCAACTGATAATGTTGATGGCACTGATTCAGTTTCTATATTAGGAACTGTTGATGTATCAATGGTTGGTATGTATACATTGACTTATACAGCACGCGATGCCGCCGGCAATGCTGCTACAACGGTAACAAGAACGGTTAATGTAACCGATCAGACGCCACCTTCTGTGCCCGCATTGGTTAGTCCGACAAATCGCGACACCATTAAAACGAATCATTTTACCTTTACATGGGATGCTTCGACCGACAATCAATCAGGTCCAATAACGTATGAATTTAAAGCATCTCTCAATCCAACAGAAGCTGCTGGTGTATTAACGACGGGTGTTTGGGATTCGGGTATATTAACTGATCCCTCCATTGTTTCAAATGGTGCATCGGATGGTGTGTGGTATTGGCAGGTTCGTGCTAAAGATGCGATTGGGAATGTAAGTGCGTGGAGTGATATATGGAGCGCGACAATAAAGGCCACGCCGCTCACGACGAGCGATCTTTTGAAAGCTGCCGATCGGTTAATTACTTTGCAAAACGCGAATGGTTCCTGGGATTGGGACGTGACCAATGCGACCGGTCCGACGTCGTATGCATATTACAACCTTGCTGGTGTTACTGGGCTTGGCCTAGTTGATGCTTATACGATGAGCAACAATGATTCGAAATATCTCGATGCGGCAAAAAAAGTTGGTGATTATCTTGTTTCGTTTAATTCTCCTTCTGTAAATGATACAAAAGGCCAAAACGCTGACTCGATTCGGTTTCTTCGGAAGCTGGCGACGATAAGTGGAAATACTTCGTATTCTACGCTTGCTGACGCGATATTGAATCATGTATTGCATGAAGCAAATTATGAGACAACTCATGATGGAAATTATTGCACTACAAACGGATGTACGCCTGCGCAATTGCGTGCGTCGGAGGATTATTATTATGGTCCAGACAATCAAGGAGCGGCTATTTGGGATCTTGAACCATTTGTAACTGCAGCCAGAGATTCTCACGATACCGTTACTGCAACGGGGATTGAAGCGCAAATGTTAGATGAAATTTCCACCTATACGCCGACAACGCCGTATTACACGCTTGCGATTGCCTCGGGTATTAGTGCGGCAAATACCGTTGGTGATATCACTGGTATTACGACACTTCTTGGAAAACTTTCCCAAAATACTGACGGTAGTTTCGGGACTCTTTCGGAAGGGAGAGTTCAGACGACGGCGTATACGCTTATGGCGTTGAGGAGTGTTGGTGATTCACGTGCTAATGCTGCTGAAACATACCTTAAGAACAGTTTTGGTTATTCGAGTATTAATGGATGGAAAGAAACTGATGGTTCTGAATATGCAGAATCAGACAGCGAGGCTCTCCACGCAATTTTTAATATTCAGACTTCGCCGAAACTTGAAGTTGCTGGTTTTAGTGCTGATGGAGCACCGATGGTTGGCTCTGTCGCTGGTGGTTTTACTTTGAATACCGACAATAACGCTGCTACTAATTATCAGATTCAATTTACTTCGGGATCGATTGCCTCAGAGTCGCTCAAGACAGAAGTTGTTCCGTTGTATTTGCAGCCGACTGCAGGACAAACGGCAGCACTGCAGGATTACTATACAACTAAGCCTGCGGAATATCAGACATATCTTGACGCCGCTGCTGCAGGTACGCAGCCGTTTGCTTATATCAAAACCAACGGAACTGCTATTCAGATTCTTGATGGTGCGCAATATACGTTATCTGGCGGAGCAGTTGAGAAGGATATGATTGTTCCGGGTAATTATCCGTTGGGAAGCTATACCGTTTCCGGTGTGATTCAAGATCTTGCCGGCAATACGACCACGGTCACTTATGCACTTATTACTGCCGGCGATAGAACGCCGCCGGTTCTTACGATTGCTGGTTTTATGGACGGAACCAATTCGATGGCATCACAGGACGGAGGCTATGTTCTTGCTACCAAGAACGTTGCGGCCGTAAATCACGAGGTACAATTTTCGATAGGATCAAATTCGACGAAAGCATTGAAAGATGAAGTTGGTTTGTATCTCAATAAGGCTGGTCTTGATGTCGCGAATCTTACTGATTACTACACAAAGAGAATTCCTGATGGATCAGATGCAGCGTCACTTGCTTATCGCGCATATTTAATTAGTGCGCTTGATGGCGTTACGAAACCGTTTGCATATATTACGACCGATGCAAGCAATAATCTTGTTTTGCACGATGCCGCCCAATATGATCTCGCGGGGAACAAGACTATTGGAATGGTGATTCCTGATAATTATCCGCCTGGAACCTATGTCGTTTCCGGAACCGCTAAGGATGCTGCTGGTAATGAGACGTCAATTACGCTCAAGTTGATTGTTTTAGGTGATAGGATGGCACCCGTAATTACGATGCTTGGAATGTCTCCAATTACGATAGCGGCTGGTTCGGTATATGCGGATGCTGGCGCAACCGCATTGGATGATGTTGATGGAACTGTTACTTCCAAAATAGAAGCGAGTAACACGGTTGATACGACGAAGATCGGTTCTTATTCGGTGACCTATAATGTTTCCGATGTGGCAGGGAATGCTGCGATGTCGGTGGTACGCGTTGTGAATGTAACCGATCAGACGGCTCCGGTTATCACAATCGATGGTTATAATACTGCTCCGACTAATACCGATATCACTGTCAGTGCTTCGACGAATGAAGGCACATTAAATGCGGATTCTCACACCTTTACCGCGAATGGCAGTTTTGATTTTGTTGCTACTGACGCCGTGGGCAATGTTGCGACTTCGACGGTTACGATTACCAACATTGATAAAAGTATTCCGACAGTATCAATAACATCTCCGACGAATGGAAGCGTATTAAATGGAATAGTTGCGATAACGGCGGACGCTTCTGATTTTGGAAGTGGTGTCGCGAGAGTTGAATTTTATCACAGCAGCATTACTCCTACATCGATAGGCGTCGATACTACTGCGCCTTATTCAATTAGCTGGGATACTTCAAGTGTGAATAGTGGCTCGCATACAATATATGCAAAAGCGTATGATAATGCAGGAAATTCAAGTGGCTATGCATCGGTTGGTGTGACCGTTGCAAGTCATGTTGCCGCTGTAACTTCTGGAGCTTACACCGTGAGTGCTGGCGGAACGGCAAACGAAACCATTAAGAATGTTCCTTTCGAAACATCGAAAGCTAATTTCTTGGCGGCGCTGACGAAGGGAGAATCCGATCAGACATGGAATACTGAAGGAATATCAGATCCAGTGGTATCAGATAATACACTCGTAGTTACTGCTCAGGATGGAGTCGCTATGACTTCATATGTTGTTACTGTTAATTCTGCTCCAGCTCCTACGCTAAGCAGTATTGCAATCGCAAATCCCGCAGCAAAGCTTTCGTATATTGTCGGTGAATCATTGAATATTTCTGGATTGGTTATTGCGGGAATATATAGTGATGGAAGCACTACAACGGAGGCAATTACGACTGGTAATATTTCCGGATTTGACAGCTCAACGACGACTACCAATGAAGTATTGACGATCACTGTCAGCGGAAAGACTGCGACTTACACGATTGATGTTGTTGCGCCGAAGAGTTCCGATAACTCAATCACATCATTCACAATCCCGACGGGGGATACGACGATTACCGAAACCAACATTGCAATAACAGTTCCGAATGGAACGAATGTTACCGCACTCGTTCCGACTATTGTCATCACGGGAAAATCAGTTAGTCCCGCTTCTGGTGTCGCGCAGGACTTTTCTTCTCCGATAACGTACGTCGTTACTGCTGAAGATGGTTCAATGCAAACGTACACTGCTACCGTGACGGTTGTTCAGGGCTCCGATGCGACATTGAGTGCCCTCACTGAAGATGGAAATCCAATTTCTGGATTCCCGTCATCTACAACAACTACATATGATGTTGTTTTAGCGGCAGGAACAACGGCAATTCCGCTCGTTGCCGCAACGCCGACTGATGCGAATGCAACGACCAGTATTACGCAGGCGAGTAATCTTCCTGGATCGGCAACAGTATCAGTGACGGCACAAAACGGAACAACGAAAAAAACGTATACCATCGACTTTACGGTTGCGCCGACGCCTCCGACGCCAACTTCCACTTTGAATGTTTCTCTCGCGATTGATAATAGTGCTGGCGGAACAGCATCAGCATCCGACTTTACGATCAATGTGATAGCAAGCAATCCAAGTACATCGACCTTCCCGGGAAATTCGTCGGGCGTGGCAGTAATGGTTGATGCGAGCAAAGCATATAGTGTGAACGTAAGTTCTTTGGATAACTATACTGCCGCTTTCAGTAACTGTGCCGATCAAAGTGGAATCATTGCAAATGGTTCGGCGAGCTGTGCCATCACCGAAACATATGTTGCTCCTGCACCGGCTCCGTCAACAATAACTTCTGGTGGAAGCGGCGGCGGTTATCAGGGTCCTTCTCTTGGTACGGGAAATGGCGGATCGTCGGGGTCATCAGGATTGTCGGGTCAGACTTCCGGCGGCGGAAGTGATGGTTCTTCTGGAGGAGCTCCGCAGGGACAAGTCTTGGGCGCTTCAGCATTTAACTTTACGAGAATTCTTTTCCTTGGTTCGCAGGGTTCAGACGTGATCGAGCTTCAGAATCGGCTTACGCAGGAAGGATTTTACACTGGCCCGATTACCGGATATTTTGGACCGTTGACGGAAGCAGCTGTGAAGGCATATCAGGCGGCGCATAATTTGCCTATGACTGGCATTGTTGGACCGCTTACGATGGCAGAACTCAACAGCGTAAATGGTTCGGTATTGGGAGCGAGCACGACCGGAAATCAAGCATTGCAAGATCAGATTACGGTCTTACAACAGCAGTTACTTTTTCTTCTGCAACAGCTTTTGGGAAATCTCCAGTCACAGGGAATATAGTAAAGAATAGGAATAGAAAAGTTTTTATCTACATATCCCGGTTTCACCGGGATATGTAAGTTTGTGTTTTAATAAAGGAAAATTAATTCTGGATCCTGCCTGCTCCGGACAAGGCGTCGGAGGATCAAGTCCAGGATGACAGAGAATACTTATTAACATCTCTTTTCTCTTGCCCCTCTATTCTCTGTTATAATAGAAAATAATGAATCTGAAATCAGCAA
>CAIWCR010000022.1 GCA_903911245.1 uncultured Parcubacteria group bacterium
GGTATTCATATCAGAGAGTCTATTCGTGTCTCTGCTTTGTTTGAGGAGTTCTGAGGGATTCAGAGTGATGATGACGGTTACCATGAGGATGGCGAGGATGGCGATGACAATGAGGAGTTCTATGAGGGTGAAACCTCTTTTGGAGGTTATGGTGCGTGGGAGAGGGAAAGCAGAAAAAGATTGCATGCGATTGAATCGAGGCAAGTTCATGATGGAATCATTATAACATGGACGAGAAAATTAATGAGGGAAAAGATAAGCCTACTTATTCCCCTTCCAATTCTTCTAAAGCCTTTTTAGCTTTTGCGCTCGGTTTTTTAGGCGCTTTGATTATAAAATTCACAAGTAGATCGCCGCGATGAGTAGAAAAACCAGAAGAACCAAAGCGCGGCATTCCTTCGCCCTGAACACGCAAATTTTCCTTTAGGTTGAAACCATGAGGAATTTCTATTGAAACTTTTCCGCCGGTAATCGTTTGAACTTCAATTTTTTTATTCAATAAAAGATCAACAATGTTAAGTTCGTGAGAAACAATAAGATCGGCGCCGTGTCGTGCAAAGACAGCATGTGGACGAACCCGCACCCGCACATAAAGATCCCCCGCCGCTGTTCCTCGTTCTCCCGCTTCGCCACCGCCGCTTACTTTGATAAGCTGATTATCTTCAATGCCAGCAACGATATTAATTTTTATTTCACGTGTCGCTTCAATTCTTCCCGATCCCTTACACGTTCGACACGGATATTTCGGCAATTCGCCGACGCCATGACATTTCGTACAAGCCTTTACCTGAGAAAACGTACCAAAAAAAGTCCGACGCTGTTCCCGTATTTCGCCTCTCCCGTCACACGTAGAACATTTTTCAAAAGCGCTTCCCACTTCTGCTCCTTTTCCTTTGCATTCTGCACAATGCACCAATGTTTTTATTTTCAACGTCTTCGCAACACCAGAAAATGCTTCTTCGAGTGTAATGGGTTCCTGTATTTCAAGATCGCTTCCCTTTTCATACGTCTTCCTTCGTGGTTGTCCTCCAAATCCCTCAAAAATACTTTCAAAAATATCGCCGAAATCTCCCATACCGGCAACATTTTGCGGATCAAATCCGAAACCATCCCAGTTCGGTGGGATTCCGCCTTGTCCGCCCCAGCCGCCTCCAAACCCAGCACCATTCATGTCTGCTGATCCAAAGTGATCATATTGCGTTCGCTTCGTTTTATCGGATAAAACTTGATACGCCTCATTAATCTCCTTGAACTTCGCCTCGTTTCCTGTCGGCTTGTCAGGATGATATTGATGCGCAAGCTTGCGATATGCTTTTTTAATCTCTTCGTCGGAAGCAGTTTTGGTAACTCCTAAAATGTGATAATAATCTTTGGCCATATATATTTATGTTTTAGTATCATACTGAACAACGCACAAAAAATCCAGAATCGAAATCTGTTTCCAATGATTATCTTTTTATTACTTTAATATTCTACAACCTCTTTTTCCCACGGCTTCTCCTTCACTTTCATAAAACGAAACGCGAGAAGAATTTCATAGACGATGAAGAAAAGAAATTGATCGATCCATACAAAGAAAACTCCAAAACTCCGCGCTATAAAAAACACCACCACACTCCACCCAACAAAAAATGCTCCCTGAAGACTATTCTTCCAACCATTAAGCATCTTTACTATATATTGATAGGCAACCGTGCTTATATTATCGGATTGTCGAATTTTAATTCCGATATTTTTCGAAAGACCATCAATAAGACCAGTTGCCGCCTGTGATACCAGCATACCCTGAACATCAGGACTTAAACTCGAAAAAGAATTATCTGACTGGAGCTGGAGGCGGACTAAACTATTCGCAAACGATCCCAAAGATCCAGAAAGCGAAAGATTCGGAATAAACGTTCCCACAGCATTCATACCAAGATCGAAAAATCCATTAAAACTTTCCTGCGAAACGAAAATACTATCTTGATTCCATAGCGGAATATAAATAACAACCATAAAGAGAAGTGCCCCTGTCGTAACACTCGACATAACACTCTTGCTTGCTCGAAATGGCCGAACTTCTACGCCATAATCGATTTCCGATCGGCTTCCGAGATATCCCCAAAAGAAAAAGATAAACGCGCACACACCGGATGCAAGAAGAAAACGCCAATCAAGAACGTAAAAGAAGAAATCAAGCATAATGACTTCGCAAAAAATAACAAATGCACGTCGCATCACTTTCACACAAAGAAATGCTTGCATCGTCGAAAATATTCCAAAAACAAACAGCGCTCCTACCACATACCAGATCGCCAAACCAGCGGTGAGATATTGATGATAGGAATATCCGAGAGCGAACGCCGAAAGCATACTCACAATGTCGAGTATGATCGACTTATAAAACCCGGCACCTCTTCCACCTTCCGAAGGAAGCGGCACCATAACAGGATTAATGAGATTCAGACCCTGGTTCGTTGGGGGCATCTTGATTGTTTTCCGCTGTATTAGTTTGATTGTCTTCAGCAGCGGTATCTTTATTATAAACTGCTTGTCCTATTTTTTGAAGCTCGGTGGAAAGAGCATCAAGAGCGCTCTGTATGACGCTCGCATCATCACCCTCTTTTGCCTTTTTAAGATCCTCAAGCTTTTCAGTAATCGAAGCCTTCACGTCTTCCGGCAATTTATCACCGGCGTCTTTCATTGATTTTTCGGCAAGATAAATTGTTGATTCCGCGTGATTGCGCGCATCAACCAATTCTTTTTTCTTCGCATCTTCAACGGCGTGCTCGGCCGCTTCCTTGGTAAACCGTTCAACTTCTTCTTTTGAAAGATTGGTTGATGCTTCGATTTTTACCGATTGTGTTTTGCCGGTTCCTTTATCTTTTGCGGAAACATTCAAAATGCCATTCGCATCAATATCAAACGTCACTTCAACCTGCGGCAATCCGCGCGGAGATGGCGGAATACCATCAAGAATGAATCGAGCGAGTGTTTTGTTGTCAGCCGCCATGGGGCGCTCTCCCTGAAGAACATGCACCTCAACTGATGTCTGATTATCGGCGGCAGTCGAAAATACCTGTGTTTTTGCCGTCGGCACCGTTGTATTCTTTTGAATCATCGGCGTCGCCACCGCGCCATAGGTTTCAATAGAAAGCGAAAGCGGCGTAACGTCGAGAAGTAAAATGTCCTTCACGTCACCCTGCAAAATACCAGCTTGCACCGCAGCGCCAAGCGCAACTACTTCATCGGGATTAATACCTTGATGCGGATCTTTTCCAAAAAGCTTTTTTACCGCTTCTTGAACTGCCGGCATTCTCGTCTGTCCGCCAACAAGCACTACTTCGTTGATATCCGAAATCTTAAATCCAGCACCTTTCGGCGCAGCAGCCGTTACCGTATCTTTCGTAAGCTGAATAGAATGATCAATATATTCCTGCACAAGCGACTCGAGTTTTGCACGCGAAAGCTTTATCAAAAAATGCTTTGGACCATTCGCATCGGACGTAATAAACGGCAAATTGACTTCGGTTTCCATCGCCGTCGAAAGCTCATGCTTCGCTTTCTCGGCAGCTTCTTTCAATCGCTGAAGAGCCAAAGAATCTTTTGAAATATCGATTCCTTCCTGTTTTTTATATTCATCAACCAAATATTCCTGAATCTTTTTATCAAAATCATCACCACCCAAATGTGTATCGCCGCCGGTCGATTTTACCTCAACGACATCATCACCAACCTCAAGTACGGAAATATCGAATGTTCCGCCGCCAAAATCATAAACAACGATTTTTTCATTCTTTTGTTTATTCAATCCATATGCAAGCGCGGCCGCCGTTGGCTCATTGATAATTCTTCGCACTTTCAATCCGGCAATCTCACCGGCATTCTTTGTCGCCTGTCGTTGTGAGTCGTCAAAATAAGCCGGAACGGTAATAACGGCCTCGTCCACTTTCTCACCAAGCTTCGCTTCGGCATCAGCTTTCAGCTTACTCAAAATCGCGGCCGAAATTTCTTCCGGAGAATAAAATTTATCACCCATCTTTACTTCGATGCCGCCGGCCGCTCCCGCCTGCACATCATACGAAAGCCACTCCTTATCACGCGCCACTTCTGGATCGCTAAATTTACGACCCATCAAACGCTTTACCGAAAAAATAGTATTCTTTGGATTCGTCACTGATTGCCGTTTTGCAAGCAAACCAACAAGGCGCTCATTTGCTTTTGAAAGTGCAACAATGGACGGCGTCGTGCGATTGCCTTCTACGTTTTCAAGAATTTTCGGCTCGCCGCCTTCAATTACCGCTACCGCCGAATTTGTTGTTCCAAGATCAATACCAAGTATTTTAGACATATTTTTATAAACGCTTAATTTATTTTTTAGCTATTTTTTCTTTCTTGTCATTCCGGCGAAGGCCGGAATCCGTGCTTCCAATCTTCTCTTTTATTTTTTAAAGCGTGGATCCCGGCCTCCGCCGGGACGACAGAATTTCTAACTTTGGCAACGAGAAAAATGTAAATGTTTCTTAATGTTTATATTTTTCGAGTGAACCAAAATATAAATTCCTATTTATTAGCTCGTACCTCACTAAGAAATTCCAATCGCTTTGCCAATTATCACTCGACTTGCTCGAACTATTTTATCATATAATCGATATCCCGGCTCGATTTCTTCTATAACGGTTCCAGGCGATTGTTCTGATTCAATTTCCGCCATCGCTTCCATAATGCCTGGATCGAACGGGTCGCCCTGCTTCACGGGAATTTTTTCAACACCGCGTTTTTTCAGAATATCCTCGATTTGCGATCTGATAAGATATATTCCCTTATCCATATGTCCTTCTTTTTCAAGCATTTTTATCGCGAGGTCGAATGTATCAAGAACGCCGATCATATCTCTGATAATTCCCTCGATGCCATACTTTACTGCATCATCAAAATGCTTTCGCTCGTCCTTTTTGTAATTCACAAAATCCGCTTTTGCACGCTGCCAACCCGCAAGATATTCATCACGCGTTTTTTCTGTTTCCGCAAGTGCGTTTTTCAACTCATCCAGCTCTGATATTTTGTTGTCGTTTTGTTCTTCGGTCATAGTAGTGTTTATTAAAAATCTCTAAACATTCTTATCGTTTTTTTATAATCCATCCGTTTCGGTCCGATTGCAAAAATAGAAACAATACCCCCGAGTACCATATAATTCCCCTCAATAACTGAAAGATTATCACTTTTTGTTACAGGACTTTTCTTACCGATAAACACTTTCAATTCCGATTGCTCCAAGGAGCAAGGAATATCTTTTCCATTTTTCGTCGATTGCAAAAGACATTCGTCCATTCCTTCGAAATCGCGGATAACAGCGGTGATCTCGTTTCGATTTTCCCAATCAAGATTTTCTACAAGGCTTTCAAGTCCTGTCTTATAAACAACGTTATTTGCAAAATCTGCAATAACGCCGAGTAATTTAAGTTCTGAAGAAAATTCAGAAAGAAGATTTCGCCATGCGCGCTGTTCGAAAAGGTTTTTCATGTCGCCATCTATTCTGGCAGATTGAAATTCTAAGGCGCGCTCAGCGAAAAATTCATATCCGCGGTCGGTCGGTATTCGTCCCGCCGAATGATGCGGCTGTTTTAAAAATCCATCCTCTTCAAGTGCTTCAAGCTCGAGGCGAATCATTGCCGGCTTTATGCCGAAATCGTGGCTTTCATACAACACCGCTGAACTCACCGGCTCACCAGTGTTAATAAATCTTTCAATGACCGCTTCAAGAATTTCTGCACTTCTTTGCCGCATGATGGTAATTATAGTGCGATTAGCAGTCCTGTCAAGAGATTGCCAACGACCAAAATTTCTTGGCGAGGGACGAGCCTAGAAAGTTGGGAGTCCCAGGGGTCTTCGACGCGGGGCGGCTACGCCCTCTCGTTTTGAAAGGATGGACTCCCCTAACTCCTTTTCAAAACGAGAGGGCTCCGCTTGGTGATTAAAGGTTAAACACCCATCGAGTCTAAAAGACTCGATGGGTGTTTAGATCATTTATTTATGAAGCACTTTCGTAACAAACGTTTCCTTGTACCCATTGAGTGTTTCCTCCTGTTACGCTTTCTATAATAAGAGCTCCACTAGTATCTATATACATACCAACCCCCTGATATCCACCATAATAACCATATGCACCAAAATAAACGCTTGTAGAAGGTATGGGCAATCCCGTAAGAGCAGCTCCACTACCAATCGCAGCTCCCCTATTCAAAGAAAACGTGACACAAACCGTTTTGCCCATTTTTATATATTTTGTAAATCTACCTCCGGTAATAGACCACGAATTGGCTCCTGCGAGACCCGCTGTCGTCCAGGTGAATGCACTTCCTCCTATTGTTCCGTTTACATCCAAAGTATATCCTGGCGCTGTTGTCCCTATCCCCACATTGCCATTATTAAGCATTGCCAAAACAACTCCAGGGGTGCCACTTCCATTAATAGAGCTTGTCGCAAAATATAGTCCGCCATTGGTAGCTCCCGCTATAATCCCCCACGCGGCCGTGGAGCTATACGAGAGCATCCTTATTGCCTCATTCGTACTATTAGCGCTCGCGTCAAGATCAAGTA
>CAIWCR010000023.1 GCA_903911245.1 uncultured Parcubacteria group bacterium
CTGAATCGAGACTTGTCATATCAGAGAGTCTATTCGTGTCTCTGCTTTGTTTGAGGAGCTCTATGGGGTTAATAGTTGAGATGACAACCATCATGAGGACAGAGATGATGGCGAGGACAACGAGGAGTTCGATGAGGGTGAACGCTTGGGAGGTCATAGTACGGGTGAAAGCTCTTGTTCGATGAGAAGAGATCATGATGGGAGAATTATAGCATGTCGAACAAATACAAAAAAGCGGCGCATGAGGCGCCGCTTTTTTGTATTATCATAGCTTCTCAACTTATTTACTCTTTGGAGCAGCAAGGGTAAGTATCGGGCTCGCTATAAAGATAGAGGAATAAATACCGGTTGTGACACCAACAAGAAGAATAATCACGAACGATTGAAGACTTGCCGGACCAACAAAGTAAAGCGCGAGAAGTACCAAGATCAACGTGAACGACGTATTAATAGATCTCGCCATGGTTTGGTTTACACTATCGTTTACCACCTTATCGAAATGAGTTCGTCCACGATCGAGCGAAAGATTTTCTCGAATACGATCAAAAACAACGATCGTATCATGAACGGAAAAACCCATTACCACAAGCAATGCAACAACGGCATTGCTTGTAATTTCAACTCCCTGCAAATAACCCAAAAGAGCGAGCACGCCAGCAGGAATCACAACATCATGAAAAAGCGTGAAGAGCGTCACGAGGCCATATTTCCACGAACTTACGGGACGCGACGCCTTCCTGAAGGCATAAGCAATATAAAGGGAAATTCCAATGATCACCAATAAAAGCGCCACAATTGATTTCTGACGAAGCGCGGCTCCAATTGAAGGACCAATGGATTGAAAACTTAATTCACTAAATGATGGCAATTGATTCTTAATCGCACTCTCAAGTCTCTGATGAGTCGCTTCGTCTATTGAATCAAAACGAACGATAAACGTCTGACTTTTTTCATCAAGACTTACTTCGGCGCCCTTCACGCCAAGATTGCCCACAAAAATAGTTTGCATATCCGAGAGCGAAGGATGATCGGCAATCGCCGAAAATTCCCACAATGTTCCTCCTTTAAATTCGGCGCTCTGCTTGAAACCCAAAAAAACCACGGCGCCAATCGCGGAGAGAATGAGTACTCCCGAAAGAACAAACCAGATTTTTTTATGTCCAACAATATTAAGCATAAAATTAAAATTATTAATCTCGTTTCATATCCGACATTTTATCTTTCAAAAAGACATTCAAGAAAAGCCGCGTGGTCGTGATAGCACTAAATAAACTTACCAATGTTCCAATAAGGAGCGTCAACGCAAATCCTTGTACGAAACTTGAAGTAAAATAATAAAGAATAATGGCAGTAATAATTGTCGATGTATTAGAGTCTCTGATGGACGGCCATGCACGATGGAATCCCTCATCAATCGCCGAAGAATACGGCAATCCCTTTTTTCGTTCTTCCTTAATGCGTTCGAAAATAAGAATGTTCGCGTCGACTGCCATACCAATCGTAAGAACGAATCCTGCAATACCTGCCAAGCTCATCGTAATCGGAATGACCTTAAAGATGGCAAGGGTAAGCGCAATATAAATTATAAGAGCAAGTGCGGCGAAAATTCCCAAAAGACCGTAATACGCCAACATGAAAAGAATTACCAAAAGCGTTCCTACGGCACCCGCAACAATAACCTTCTGTAAGGAATCATTTCCAAGTGTTGCGCTTACCGTCTGCTGATTAATAAGCGTAATTGGTGCTGGAAGTGCTCCCGCATTGAAACGCTGAACAAGCGTGCGGGCCGCATCAACAGTCATATTTCCACCACTAATAATAGCCTTACCATTAGGAATTTCCTCGCTCACCGTAGGCGCCTCAATAAGCTGGTTATCCAGGAAAATCGCAAGCGGCTTTCCCACGTTTGCGGCGGTCATTCTCTGAAAAATCTTTGCGCCTTCATCATTAAAAGTAATCGAAACCTGCGGCGCGCCGGTTGTTTGGTTGAAAATAAGCTGAGCTCCGGAGATATATTGCCCCGTGAGATTCGTGTATATAAATTTTGTATTAGCATCAACAATCGTACTACTTGCCGTACTTGATGCGCTTTGATCAACTTCGCGGAAATCCAAAAGTGGCGTCGCGCCGATATCTTGTATGGCTGCGCTCAAATCCTTTACGCCAGCAAGCTCAACGATAAGCTGAGTATCATTGCCGGTTTGTGCGGTATATACCTGCGGCTCGTTTGCGCCATAAAGGTTTACTCTTTTTTCAATAACGTCACGAAGACCAGCCACCACTGAACCCTGGTCAGCGCTTGGAATCTTTGAAAGATCAATCTGATACACCAAATGAGCACCTCCAACCAAATCAAGCCCAAGTTGCCATGGACGATTCTCTGCTCCGAAATATTTCGGATACACAAAAACACCTGCCACCAATGCCAAGAAAATAACGAGTGATAAATATAAACCTGCGTGTCGCTTCATGAAAAATAATTCAGATTTTTTCTTTACGATTTTCTTTTCATCCTGACGGAAAAATTACGACCTAGAGCGACATGCCAAGCTTTTGCTTGATACGGGCATTCGAGATATCTCTTATAAAGTAAAGTTTCGAACGGCTTACCTTCTTCGGACTCGAAACAATTTCCACTTTTATGATTGCGGGCGAATGAATAGGATACACCTTTTCAACGCCGACACCCTCCAAAACAGCGCGAACCGTAAAAGTTCCGCCGGCTTCTTTGCCGTGCTTTCGAGCGATAACAATACCTTTAAAAGGCGTCTTTCCTTCATACACCTTTATTTTCGCGCCCGGCTTTATTTGTTTTAAAATTTCTTCTGAAATCATGTCTGTTGTTTTTGATTATTCCCCTGCCAATGTTTTTACCCTCTTTACGATATCGTCGATTGAAATCTTCACCTTGACGAAATATTCCTTCGCGCCAAACTCTTTTGCTTTTTGAATATCCGAATCCTGTGCAAGATTACTAAGAATGATAACCGGTGTTTTTTCAAGCTCCGGCGTCATGGATATCGTCTGAAGCACTTCAAACCCCATTACCTTCGGCATAATAAGATCCAAAACGATAAGATCAGGCCGATCGGTTTTCAGAAGCTCAATAGCCTCTTCACCGTCAAAAGCTTGCATTACCGTAAATCCCTCTTTTTCAAGACGGACCTTCATGAGCGAGGACAAGAAATTATCGTCCTCTATTATCATTACCCTTTTTAATTCTTCAAGCATATTGATTATTGTACCGTAAAGCTTATTTTTTTCAAGCCCCAAGCTTATCCCGATAAAAAAACGGACCTATGCCATGCTTGATCCTACTATTTATAAAGAGCTTTTTAGCTGTCCCAATACACACGCCGACTTTCGCCGGCGAAACGCAGACAGACGCCGAATTACTTCAGCATACGTCTGCGTGTCGCCTGCAACTTATCCGCGCTCGACAATTATCATTCAACGTTTGAGTTATTGAAAAATAGTTTAATTGATCCACGCACAGCTTCCGCTACGCGTGCCTTGTTACGACTTAGCCCATGTCACCGATCCTAGACTAATCCACCGAAGCGGACTTTGCCTATTACCGGCTCCCTTGGCTTGACGGGCAGTGAGTACAGGACTCGAGAACGTATTCACCGCACCATAGCTGATATGCGATTACTAGCGATTCCGGCTTCATGAGGGCGAGTTGCAGCCCTCAATCCGAACTGGGGCCGGGTTTGATGGGATTAGCTCCCGCTTACGCGTTGGCAACCCATTGTCCCGACCATTGTAGCATGAGTGTGGCCCAAGGTATCAAAGGGCCATGCTGATTTGACTTCATCCCCTCCTTCCTCCCCCGCCAAAATTCACTAGTGATTAGTACTCTATATTATAGAGTACTAACTACTGAACTTAGGCGGGGGCAGTTTCGCGTGACACATATAACACGCAATAGGGGTTGCGCTCGTTACCCCACTTAAGGGAACATCTCAAGACACGAGCTGACGACAACCATGCAGCACCTGGACTTACTGTCCTTGTGAGAAGGCCGATGTTTCTACCGGCTGTCAGTAAGAATTTCAAACCTTGGTAAGGTTCCTCGTTTGCTATCGAATTAAACCTCATGCTCCACCGCTTGTGCGAGTCCCCGTCTATTCCTTTGAGTTTTAAGCTTGCGCTCGTACTTCCCAGGCGGCCTGCTTAACGCGTTAGCTACGCCACTCCGAGGGTCGATACTCGAAACAGCAAGCAGGCATCGTTTAGGGCGTGGACTACAAGGGTATCTAATCCTTTTTGCTCCCCACGCTTTCGCGTCTCAGGGTCAGGAAGGTCCCAGTGCACTGCCTTCGCCTTTGGTGTTCCACACGATATCAACGGATTTCACCCCTACACCGTGTGTTCCATGCACCTCTAACCTCCTCTAGTCTTGTCGTATCTCCTGCACTTCCACCGTTAGGCGGTGGGCTTTAACAGAAGACGCACAAAACCCCCTACACGCGCTTTACGCCCAATAAATCCGGATAACGCTTGAGGTCTACGTTTTACCGCTGGTGCTGGCACGTAGTTACCCACCTCTTTCCACTAGGTACAGTCATTTACATTCCTCCCTAGTTACCGCAGTTTACGACCCGAAGGCCTTCATCCTGCACGCGGTGTCGCTCGTTCAGGCTTTCGCCCATTGACGAATATTCTCGACTGCTGCCTCCCGTAGGAGTACGGACCGTGTCTCAGTTCCGTCGTTGGGGGCCAGGCTCTCACCTCCCCTACTGGTTATAGCCTTGGTAAGCCGTTACCTTACCAACTAGCTGATCAGGCCTAGGCCGATTCTGAAGCGTCTTGCGACTTTCGTCTTACGACAATATCGGGAATTACCCCGCCTTTCGGCGAGCTGTGCCCGTCTTCAGAGTACGTACCAAGGTGTTACTAACTCGTTCGCCGCTGATGTTACATGAAGCACACAACATCGAAATTTTATAACTTCGAAATCTGTGTGCTTCACATAATACCCGCTCGACTTGCATGCCTTATCCACACCGCCAGCGTTCATCCTGGACCAGGATCAAATCCTCTTAAAAAGAGCCTTCCACTCTTGTGCAGATTTTTCTTCAGAAGAAAAACCCGTGAAAAAGAAATATATTGGGACAACTAAAAAACTCTCTTTTTTATTATTTACTATTCAGTTTTCAAAGAACGACCCCTCCTTTAAGGGGTTTTTCCATTATAGCGAAGCGAGGGGTCTTGTCAATGGCTTCGCGTTTCTTTTTGAGAAGCAGGGGCTCTTTTTACTACTTCTCAAAAAGAAAGTGCTCCGCTGGGTTTCTAAATGTTAATTGCCAATCTTTTTTCTCAAAAAGATTGGCAATTAGTCTATTATATTCTATTCCCCATGCTACAATAACCTCATGAACATTATCGCGGAAAATCGGCGAGCGCGATTCGATTACGAGATTACCGAAACATGCGAAGCCGGTATACAACTTAACGGCCAGGAAGTAAAAAGCGCAAAAGGCGGCCGATTTCAGATTGCCGGTTCACGCGTTCTTATCCGCGGCGGAGAAGCATGGCTCGTAAACTCACATATCCCGCCTTATCAACCAAAGAATGCCCCAGTTGACTACGAAGAAGATCGCGCTCGCAGACTCCTTCTACAAAAAGATGAGATTAAAAAATTTATGGGAGTGCTAAACGAAAAAGGGCATATGCTCATTCCTCTTTCTGCATATCTGAAAAATGGATTCATAAAAATCGACCTCGGGCTTGCACGAGTAAAAAGAAAATCCGATAAACGCGAGGATTTGAAAAAGGAAGTTCACCGACGTGAAATGAGAAAAGAAGAATAATAAAATCCGATTTCAAGAAACAACTCCTATGCTCCTACCTCGCAAAAATCAGACAATATCTTCGTAAGCTCTTCAACGGTATCTACAATAAAGTCAGCATTCTCTTTTTCGAATCCAGCTCTCGAATTAATTCCCCATGTGACCCCAATGGCCGTTATGTTATTTTTCTTTGCCGCGATAACATCTCGTATTTCGTCGCCCACAAAAACAATTTTCCGATCACTGAGATTATTTTCGGAAATAATTTTCCGTATTGCACTCGCTTTGTAAAAAATACTGCTCCCAGCATTAATATAATCAAAAATTTCAAAATCATTATGCTTCAGAAATGCGAGAATATTCTCCTTTGAATTGGAGGTTACAATACCGAGCTCCCATCCATTTTTTTTCAATGATACAATTGCCTCTTTTATTCCACTCACAATTGCTAGTTCGGGAATCCGCGATTTTATTCCATTTCGAATCTTATTTACAACAATGGGCAACATCAATGAAGGAATATGCAATTCATGCGCGGCTTCGCGTGCACCCTTCGCCCGCAATGCAGGAATATTTTCTTTTGTTATTTCAACAAACCCATGCTCACGCGCTATCGTATTAAAAATCTCGACGCCCGCCTCAATGGTCGCCGCGATCGTTCCGTCAAAATCAAACAAGACCACCTTAGAGCCCGCCTCAGAAGAAATCATTGTTTCATTATACTATAGTTTCACTGAATAAATCTAAGCCATTCTTTGTCATTAAGAGAAAATTATAATTGAAAACGTGGGTGTGGATAACTCCGCATTTGCAACCATCCTTAGTATGTTATTATTAAAAAGTCGAAAATAAATCGAAAGTGGCTAAAATTTCTTAGTGACAAAGGAACTTAGAAATTTTGCCATCCTCGCGAAGGCGAGGATCCATGCTTTTTTAATAAACTCATGACCACCATAACAAAGCGCCAAAAACAAACCCTCGATTTTATAAAATCGTATAAAGAGAAAAAAGGCTATGCGCCCTCACTTGAAGACATAAAAAAACATCTTGGATTGTCCTCGGTTTCGACCGCGCATTATCATGTGAAATCACTTCAAAATTCCGGATATTTAAAAAAGGATGAAAATCTGCCACGTGCAATCAATGTTTATAAGTCAGAACAAATGATACAGATTCCCCTTCTGGGAATGATTGCGGCGGGCGGACCGATTGAGGCAATTGAACAAAAAGAAATAATCGCCGTTCCACGAAGTAGACTCTCCGGAACGCTTGATAAAATTTATGCATTGAAAGTCATCGGGAGAAGCATGATTGACGAAAATATCAATGATGGCGATATCGTACTCGTCAGACATCAAACAACGGCTCTAAATGGAGAAAAGGTTGTTGCACTCATCAATAATAACGAAGTGACTCTAAAAACATTTTTTCAGGAACGAGGACGAATCAGACTACAACCGGCAAACAAAAAAATGGAGCCGATCATCATTCGGGAAGGCAATACCGGATTCGCCATTCAAGGCGTGATTCTTGATGTAATAAAGTGCGTGGCGTAAGAAAATTTTTAGTGATCAGGAAAACCCTTTGTCATCCCGTTGTAAAACGGGATCCAGATTAATTCTCTTTCATTGAAATACAAACCTGGATCCTGGATAAATCGCTAATAGGCGATTTTCCAGGATGACGCGAAGTGCGTCAATTTTTCAAGTATTTCCTTACCGCAATAAAGCTCGAAAGTCCTCCGATGACAACGCCAAAGAGAAGTTCATATGCGAAAAATTGGAAAATGTTTGTATAAAAATATTGGAAAATATCGAGACCGGGAATAAAAACATTCAAATAGGGAGAAACAAAATACGTGATCGGCGCCGCGATAACGATACTCACCAGCGCAGCAATCGCACCGCAAATCATACCGTCAACCATATAGGGGCCACGTACAAGACTGTTTGATGCACCAACCACACGCATAATACTGATCTCGTCGCGGTTTGAATAAATCGCAAGGCGTATCGTATTAAAGACGACAAGTCCCGCGATAAAAGCAAGAAAAATAATAACCACAATCGCGCCGCTCTCAACGCCTTTCACGATTTTTGCAAGACGATTAATAATGTCCTGATTCTGGGTATAGCTCACTGAATCAATATATTGAGAAAGATCGGACGAACTGAGATACTGCGCAATAGCGGCGTATTGATCGGGGTTCTTCGCCTTGATATTGAGCGATGCCTCAAGAGGATTTGTACTAAGCTCATTAATCGCTTGTGTGATAGTTGGATCACTCGCATGATTTGTCTTGAAAATATCCAAGGCCTTGTCGCGCGAAATATAATCGACATTTGAAACTTCCGATAATCCCTGAAGCGACTGCCGAATATTCAATATTTCATCCTCGGACGTATTGGTATTGAAATAAACACTAATGTCTATTTTATCTTGAATGGATGCAGCAGCCCGATTGGTAATGACACCAAACATGATAAGTCCTGCAAAGACAAGAAGTGCGAGAGTCATAATAGCAACCGTCGCTGCCGAAAGCCATCCGTTTCTCCGGAAGTTATCGAATCCAAAATGAAAAATGCGTGAAAGAATAGTGAACATGATTTTATACTAACATATATTTACCTTTCTTTTCATCACGAACAATCCTTCCGTTATCAAGCGTAATTACTCTTTTTTCCAAACTATTAATAACATCCTTGTCGTGCGTTGCAAGAAGCACCGTCGTGCCAAGTTCATTTATCTTTTCCAGAAGTTTCATAATTTCAAACGTATGAAACGGGTCAAGGTTTCCTGTCGGCTCGTCAGCAATCACAACCTCCGGACGATGAATCATGGCGCGCGCAATGGCAACTCTCTGACATTCACCACCAGAAAGCTGCTTCGGAAAGTTCTTCATCTTATCCCCCAGTCCCACCATGTCCAAAATCTGCGGAACAAGTTCTGTGATCTCGCGCGCCGGTCGACCAGCAACTTCAAGTGCGAACGCTACATTTTCATAGGCAGTCTTTGTCGGCAAAAGACGGAAATCCTGAAAGACAACGCCAATATGGCGCCGAAACGCCGGGAGATCATCATCTTTCAGTTTATTCACTTCGTACTGACCAAAAAACACCCGTCCCTTGGAAGGCTTATCTTCGCCAATAAGCAATTTGATAACTGTTGATTTTCCCGCGCCTGATCTTCCTGAAAGAGATACAAATTCTCCTGGTCCGATCTCAAAATCAATCTCCTCCAGTGCTGAGGATCCACCGTTAAAATTCTTTGAAACTCCCTGAAATACAATCATTATATTAATAATTATTCTCTAAAGACATCAACAGAGATAATGATACCATATTCATTATTTCTTTTCCAACAGACAACCGATAAAATATTTGAAATCTTAAACATTCCTATCATTAAAGATCTGCTTTGGGATCATACCAAGAAACATTAACCGCAACCATAACCTTGCCAACATAAGTGCCATCAGGAAGTCTAAAGCAGGGCTTAAGAGAATTTTTACCATCATCTTTCGGCCAAACAATGGAATCGATAGAAGGAATAATGGGACAAGAGCTCATATCAAGTTTCTCCATAGTATTCCCAACGATTCTTCCGGCAGTAATCATTTTTGCACCAAAGCCCGGAATATCAGAAATGCCAATAGCATCGCCAATATCAATTGGACCATTTTGAGAAGTAACAAGAGTAGGAACCGCACCGATAAGAGCAATGGGAACTTTTTCATTTACATACACCAATTTAGTATCGTATCCAATTTGAAATCCACCGTCGACATCCATAACGGCACCAGGCTTAGTAGATATAACACCAAGAAGTTTTGATTGCTCTTTACTGGACGCGATAGTGGCATTAACAACAGTTTTATCAATACTTACCACACTGCCACGTAAAGCACTTCCTGAAATCTTATAATTTTCAGCCAAATCACCATGACCACCAGCAAAGGCAGCGTACTTATAAAAATAAAATCCAGAAGACGTATTGGTATCAAAATGAGCCCATGTCGTATTTTGCGCACCAATTCGAATATATTTACCGCCAGAAGAAGTAAGTTGTAATGGATAATCGGTGGCGGCGCCGATATTTATATCCAGTTTATATGCTGGACTTTCTGTTCCAATACCAACATTGCCATCTCCTCTTACTATGAGGTATGGAGTGTGCGTATCCTCATTAACTGAGCCACCACCATTCGTATATCGGCCGTCTACAGTAAATAAATAATTCTCGGATGATCGCCACCGATCAGAAACTAAAAGTCCATATTTTCCTGTGCTATTACTATCTTGGTGTATGGTTGCCGCATAATTTGCCGGATTGTACCAGGTTGAATTCGCGCCTCCATTTGAAGAAATTACATGTAATCCAGAAACTGGTACCGTTGTCCCAATGCCGACATTACCTCCTGGTTGAATGGTCATTAATGTGCCATTAGCATTAAAAAAATAAAGTGGCACAGAGCCATTAGATCCAATAGAAACACTGCTTATATTCTGACCATAAAATAAAGCGGCGGAAGCCCCTGTTGGCGCATTAGGAATAGCATTAATAGTTCCAGCGTATCCGCTCGGAAAATATTCAAGAAGGGCTCCTGCCCATGTTGGGGAAACTCCTGCGTTGTAAAAATTAGTATCAACAGCGCCTAATGATGACATGGTCGTATTACTAGGCGCCCATATATAAGCATTTCCTTTTATTTGAAGATTTGCATTTGTTCTATTGTCGGTTGTTCCAATCCATGCGGTTGTAGCACCAGAATCAACAATTTGAAGTTTTGCTCCAGGACTATTTGTCCCTATCCCTACATTACCTCCTGAGTAATACATAGAGGTTCCATTTAGGAGCCAGAATGTTGGTGTTCCGTTCGGTGGTTGATTTGATCCAGGACTTGAGAATGCAAAGATGCTTATGGCGCAGGCAAATAAGCCGATAGCAATACTAAGGAATACAACCTTGAGATTACGGGAGAAAAAGTGTTTTACTTTTTTCGAATTCATTGATTCTGATTATATCATAGAAATCAATTGATATGAAAAAGAATTAGTGCACGAATTAAGCTTAAACAAATAGATTCTACATGGATCAATTCCCTTCTCTTTGGCAATTAGATAGATTCTCGCACTGTCTAATAAATTAAACGGTATTCTTTTTCTCGTGCGAAATATTTTTTTCACGATAGGCCCTTGTGTATTCATAAAGCGTTGACAAAAAAGCGCCACCAGCGAATGCCCCGATAATTTCTTCAAGCGGTACACCTAAAATTTTAAAATTATTAAAAACTTGCGGGCTATAAAACTGGCTTACTATATTCCCAAATATCGCATTCACAAACGCAAAGACTACAAAATAAAACATCCCAAAAACGAGACCGCTTATTAAAATCTGCTTCAATAAATCAGGACGCCATAAGGCCGTCAAAATTGAGCCACAAATGAATGCTGCAATAAGATCAAACATGGGCTTGGCTGGAAAAAACATTTCCAGAAACATATAAACTAAGAGAAAAGCAATAAATGGACCAAGGTGTAGCTTTCTATCACGTGTTATTTTTACTGTCTTTCTTTTTTCTAAAAATTCATATCCAACCGCCGCAATACCCGCAACAGAAAAGCTATATAAAAAACCCTCCAGGCCAAATCCATATTGTCGCATCAGATTAAAAAGCGAATCCGGATACCAATAATATGGAACAAACAATCTTTCAATAAAGCCAAACGGCAAGCCAACCAGGCTCGCCCAAATAATTTCCCTCCGCAAGTCTTTTCTTACCAAAAACATAATTACCCAAAAAGTCAGAAGTACTAATCCCCCGCCAAGATAGCCATATTGAGAAGACATACTCTAATCATATCATGATTTTACGAACATGTTTTCATGATCAAACAAAATAAAAAGCCATTCGTTAGAACGACTTAAAAACAACGATTATATTAAAGAAAATTGTGTGCTCTTGAAAAAGAGTCTTCCATATAGAGAAGCCTCTTTTTCAAATCCTCGGACTCGACTCTTTAACTAGCCCATAATCCCATAAATTATAAACTATTACAGAGTACTGCTTCCGTTTTTTATCAAAATACTTAGTCCTCAGCAATAATCCGCAGATTATTGAGATTTCGGACTCTTGATAAGAATTGTTATTTAAGCGGAAGTCCTCTATAACAATTATCCATCGAGAGCGAGCCCACCTTTATTCTCCTCCACCAATATGGAAAGTCAAGGGAAATTGTTAATTCACGGTGAATAAGCTGTTGAAAAAACGCCATTATATAGGTTTTTGGGCCATCATCCATCCCCTCTTTCGACCACCACCCAACACATATTCTCGTTTTTGCCCACCACATTTGACTTATTAATTATTAAATGCCAAGATTAGACATAGAAAGATAGTTGCTTAATAAAAATGGCGTCGAGTTTATTCAAGGAACTAAACTTTAGGATAAAACCTTAAAGCATTAATTAAACAAACTTCACAACTATGGAAGGAACAATAAAAACACTCACCGAGAAGGGATTTGGATTCATCACGGTTGAGGGCGAAGCGAAAGATTTATTTTTTCACAGCAAGGAGCTCCAGGGCGTAAGCTACGACGAGCTCAAGGTTGGCGACAAGGTATCTTTTGAGAAAGCCGATTCCGACAAAGGACCGAATGCGATAAACGTTTCTCGCATCTAAGAGTGGGATAAAAACCATTCAAACAAAAGCTCCCGTAATGGGAGTTTTTGTTTTCTTCAAAATCATCATATTGATAATTGATGTATAATCACCACATGCAAATACCACGAAGAAAATCCGATACGCTAAAAAGACACAACGAAGAACCTATATATCTCACCGAAGGCGGTCTCCAAAGTCGCAAAGAACGACTCACTCGCCTCAAAAGTTCATTACCTGAAATCATTGCTGAAGCGCAACGAACCGCTTCCTATGGCGACCGATCGGACAATGCCGAATATAAAGAGGCAAAAGGAATCCTACGCCGTACGCATCGGCAAATTTTCGCTCTCGAAGATCAAATAAAACATGCAACGGTCATTACCTCAGGGCCAAATACTTCAGGCATAATTCATCTCGGTTCGACCGTAATAGTGGAAGAAAATAAAATACAAAAAACATTTCAAATCGTTGGTCCTCAAGAGACAAATCCATCAAGAGGTCGTATCTCGCATCAATCCCCACTCGGTGCCGCACTTATCGATCATAAAAAGGGTGACGACGTACTCCTCAAAACAGAAAACGGTCTTCGCCATTATCATGTTGTAGAAATACGATAAACGTTTTTATACAATACGCCAAACCTTCTATAAGTGTTTAACAAGCCCGGAAAGCCAATCCTGAAATTGTTGTAAGATACCATAAAACGGCGAACTGCTGATTTTAACGTCCACAGGAATAGTCGTTTTTATGTGTACCGGCACGGTCATGTCAATAGGTATGTTGGTATTTATAGGAACCGCAATAGTTACTTTTTGTCCAATAATCGGAATTACAACGGGGACCTGGACGGTAGTATTAATAGGAACGACGGTTTTGATTGGAACATTAAACACTTCATTAATCGCAACATTTGCCGTAAGCGGAGCGGCAAGAGATTGTGTCTTTGCTTGTTGTAATATACTAGCTGCCTGCGTTGCGGCAGTAGTAATATTATTCCTGATCTCAAGCAAAGCAACAAACAGCACCACATTAATTATTAATGAAGTTGCCACCACTCCCAAAACAATTCTATTAAATGTAATATTTTTCATATCTATATTATAATATATTCATATTCATCATGAAACATCGACTCTTCTATCCGGCAATACGCTGGAAATTAGTATTAATAACATCATTCGGAAGCGCGTTCGCGCTCTGCCTCATAGGATTTTTTCTCTGGTACGGAATTCTTTATCTTCCAACAAAACAACACTTCGAAGAATCTCACGAAGAACAACAGAAGGTAAATGCAGAAGTACGAAAACTCTATGGCCCCCGAGGAGCTGCCAAAATTATTGCACCATTACAACAAAGATAGAAAACAAACGTCTTTTGATATTATTTTTTATAATAACTAAAAGATTGCATACCCCAAAGAAGCTCCCGCGTTTTCTCCATTATAATAGGTATAATCGACCTGCTTCCCATAATGAAAAGCTCCATAATTAATTCCACCATTCAGTTTGATAGTTACGTTAGAAACGGCGTACGCGCTTGTTATTTGGAAATATCCCTGCGTAGATAACGCCGCCATTTGATTTATGATATAAGTACCGTTTACCCCCATGCCCTGTCTTTGGGCAGATATCGTCGCGCTAGAACCGGCATTATTATCAATAATAAGTCTTACTATAGAAGCATCAGCAGTATTAGCATCTTCAACAATGGCGGTACCGCCAAAAACATGAATCCATTTACCAGTCTTTCCAGTCAGATCAAGAGTCAACGTCAACATATTTACATTGTTTCCGCTCCCCGCTCCTCCATCTGAACGCACCATACCTGCCGCATCAAGACTGCCGCTTGCTTTCGTAATCCCATCAGGAAATTTGATTCCACCCGATGTCGATTCAATAGTTCCTGCAACAGAAAGTTTTTGTCCTGGACTCGTCGTTCCAATCCCCACATTGCCATTATTAAGCATTGCCAAAACAACTCCAGGGGTGTCACTTCCATTAATAGAGCTTGTCGCAAAATATAGTCCGCCATTGGTAGCTCCCGCTATAATCCCCCACGCGGCCGTGGAGCTATACGAGAGCATCCTTATTGCCTCATTCGTACTATTAGCGCTCGCGTCAAGATCAAGTA
>CAIWCR010000024.1 GCA_903911245.1 uncultured Parcubacteria group bacterium
ATTGAGGAAGAACCCATGGGGAGGGAGTCTAATGAGGCAATTCTGAGAGCGTTATCTAAGGTATTCATATCAGAGAGTCTATTCGTGTCTCTGCTTTGTTTGAGGAGTTCTGAGGGATTTAATGTGATGATGACGGTTACCATGAGGATGGCGAGGATGGCGATGACAATGAGGAGTTCGATGAGGGTGAAACCTCTTTTGGAGGTTATGGTGCGTGGGAGAGGTGAAGACTTGAGAGGAGATTGCATTACGCAAGAGAGTGAATCCCCTTGTTCGATGATGAAGAATCATAATGAAAGAATTATATCATAATCCAAAAGCGAAAAACTGGAAATTAGTAGCTAGAAAAAGAGATAAAAGCATGAATCCCGGCCGGAGTTTATACTGAACTTGATTCAGTGCCGGGATGACAGAGAGGGGAAAATCTCTTTTCCACTAAATCCTAAATCTTTATCCGGAAAAAACGCTTTTTGCCGACTCTCACCGATTCTCCATTCTTTACACGAAGCATCTCAGAAAAATCTTTTATAACTTTTTCCTCAATATCAAATCCTCCTTGTTCAATAAGTCGGCGCGCTTCACTCTTGCTTTTTACGACACCCGACACAAGAACAACATCAAGTGCGGATACCATCTCCCCTTTTAACACCAGATCAGGAAGATCATCCGGTCGCTCTTTTTTCGAAAACAATGTTTTAAAATTCTCTTTCGCGGCCAGTGCTGTTTTTTCGCCGTGATATCGTTTTACGATTTCAAACGCAAGACGCTCTTTGAGCTCTTTCGGATTCGTTCCAGTTTTTATTTCTTTCTTGATTTTTTCCACTTCTGCTATCGCAATATCGGTCACCCTTTCGAAATACTCGGGAATCAATTCGTCGCGTAATGACATCGTTTTTCCGAATTGATCATCGGGAGCATCCATCACATTGATCACATTCCCCCAGCTCGTGGACATCTTCCGTCCATCTAAACCAATTACCATTGCGCTTGTCATAACATCCTGCGGTTTCTGACCGTACCGCTCCTGAATTTTTCTTCCTGCCAAAAGATTGAAAAGCTGATCGGTGCCGCCGAGCTCGACGTCAGCCTTAATTGCAACCGAATCATAGCCTTGCATCAAAGGATACATTCCTTCACGATAGCTGATTTCTTCATGGCGATCCCACCGATCCTTGAAATTACGCCTCTCCAAAATTTGCTGGAAAGAAAAATTATCGGCAAGCTCTGAAATTTCCCGAAATGTAAGCTTTGCAAGCCATTCGCTATTATAACGAACCTCGGTCTTTTTGAGATCGAGAATTTTTCCGATTTGCGGTAAATAATCTTTCAGGTTTTTTTCAATTTGCTCTTTAGAAAGAAATGGTCTCTTCTCGAGTTTATCGGACGGGTCCCCCACTTGTGCCGTAAAATCGCCAATAATAAGAATGATTTTATGACCAAGGTCTTGAAATTCACGAAGTTTCCAAAGCACTACCGCACGGCCGATATGAATATCTGATCCTGTCGGATCGATACCGAGCTTTATGCGCAATTTTTCTCCGGCAAACAATCTTTTTTCAAGATGTTTGCGATCCATTACTTCCACAACATTCCGCGAAAGCAATTCTTCTATTTTGGGATTCTTCTTTTCCATGATGCCTATTCTAGCACGAATGCCGTTAAAAAAAAACCGCCTGGCGGCGGTTTTTTCTCGCTATATCTTTTATTCGTCCTTGCGATTTTTGATAATCTTATCAATTACGCCATACGTTTTCGCCTCTTCGGCGGAAAGCCAGAAGTCACGATCAGTGTCTTTCTCAATCTTCGTAAGTGATTGCTTTGTATGCCTTGCAAGAATCTGATTTAAGCGCTGTCTCGTCTTCACGATCTGCTTTGCCGCGATCTCGATTTCAATCGCCTGCCCTTCAGCGCCTCCCATCACTTGATGTAGGAGTATCTGCGAATTCGGCAACGCAAATCTTTTTCCATTCTGTCCTGCCGCAAGTAGAAACGCTCCCATCGATGCCGCAATACCAACACACATCGTCGAAACATCAGGTTTCACGCACTGCATCGTATCATAGATCGCCATCCCAGCAGTCACTGAACCACCAGGACTGTTAATGTACAATCTTATATCTTTTTTCGGATCTTCGTGTTCGAGAAACAAAAGCTGTGCAATCACGGTATTCGCCATCCCGTCATTAATCTGTCCGCCCAAAAAGATAATCCGTTCCTTGAGAAGGCGCGAATAAATATCATACGCCCGCTCGCCGTTCTGCGATTTCTCGATAACTGTAGGAATAAGATATTGTCCTTCAACTTCTTCCATGTTTTTTTAGTTTAGGGTTAGGTCTGGATCCCTGGCGATTGCGCTCATTGATTCTGGGTCCTGGACACTCCGACCAAAGCGTCGGAGTTCCAGGATGACAGAAGGAAGAAAGCTTTTATAGCGAGGGATGACGTTTATATGGTTTACAAAAGCGGAATCAAGAGAAGTGCGATGATGTTGATAATCTTGATAACCGGATTGATTGCTGGACCGGCGGTATCCTTATAGGGATCACCCACCGTGTCACCGGTAACCGCTGCCTTATGAGCCTCCGATTTTTTGCCACCGAAATGTCCTTCTTCGATATATTTCTTCGCATTATCCCAAGCCGCTCCACCGGAGGTCATTGAGATTGCGACGAAAATCCCTGTCACGATAGAACCAACCAATACGCCACCGAGCGCGATAGGACCAAGAAGGAAAAATACGACGATCGGAATAAGAACTGGCAAAAGCGCGGGAACAATCATTTCTTTGATTGCGGCGCCGGTCATAATATCAATGCTCTTCGCATAGTCAGGCTTCGAAGTACCGGCCATAATACCTGGATTTTCTCTGAATTGCCTGCGAACCTCAACCACCACGCTTCCAGCAGCCTTACCAACTGCTTTCATGGAAATTGCTGCAAAAAGATATGGGATCATACCACCAATAAGAAGACCAATCATTACCGCAGGATCATCAAGTCTGAAAACAACGCCACTGAATCGTGCCGACAATTCCTGTACATAGGAAGAAAAAAGTACGACGGCAGCAAGTCCAGCAGAACCAATAGCATATCCTTTTGTTATTGCTTTTGTGGTATTACCAACCGCATCAAGTTTGTCGGTAATGACACGAACTTCTTCTGGAAGGCCGGCCATTTCTGCAATACCTCCCGCGTTATCAGTGATAGGACCAAATGCATCAATCGCAATAATAATACCCGCCATCGACAACATACTCACAACGGCAAGGGCAACACCATAAAGACCGCTTACAATATATGACGCAAGAATTCCACAAATGATTACGACAACAGGAAGCGCGGTCGATTCCATACCAACCGAAAGACCAATGATGATATTCGTACCATGACCAGTCTCGGATGCCTGCGCAATCGAGCGCACAGGACGAAAACTCTTTGAAGTGTAATATTCAGTGATAAGAACAATAAGCGCCGTCACAATAATACCGATAAGAAGCGGATACCAGACGCCATCAAAAGAAATCAAATTACCGGCAACATTCTGCGCAATAAACCAGAATCCAATCAAGGCAAAAATACTTGAAGCGATAAGCCCCTTATATAACGCTCCCATAATGTACTGCTTCTTTCCTAGTCGTACGAAAAACATTCCCAAAATCGATGCAAGAATCGAAACACCGCCAATCAAAAGCGGTAACGCCAGCATAGTTGCATCGCCTCGGAAAATAAGATTGCCAAGAATCATAGCGGCAATCGTTGTTACTGCATAAGTTTCAAAAAGGTCCGCTGCCATACCGGCACAATCACCAACGTTATCACCAACAAGATCAGCAATCACTGCGGGATTTCTCGGATCATCTTCGGGGATACCAGCTTCAACTTTTCCAACAAGGTCAGCACCAACATCAGCTCCTTTTGTAAAAATACCGCCGCCCAAGCGGGCAAAAACAGAAATCAAACTGCCTCCAAAGGCAAGACCAACAAGCGCCGCAACGTCTTGTGTAATTGCATAAAAAGAAGCGACCGAAAGCAATGCCAATCCTACCACAAGAAATCCGGTAACTGCGCCACCTTCAAAGGCAACGCCAAGCGCTTTTGCCAATCCAGACTTCGCTGCTTCTGCAGTTTTGATATTCGCGCGAACCGCAATGTTCATACCAATATATCCAGCAAGCGCCGAAGCGATGGCTCCAACAAGAAAACCAGCAGTAATCATCCATCCCAAGAAAAATCCAATAAGAAGAGCAACAGCAACCGCCACCACAGCGACCGTTTTATATTGACGATTGAGATATGCTTTGGCACCAATCTGAATTGCCTTCGCGATTTCTTTCATCTTTGCGTCCCCCGAAGGATAACGGGAGATCTTCCATATTAGAAACAAAGAGAAAACGACTGCTACCAAACCGCTTACTATGGAAAACATTATTGGAAACGTCATAGTTTTTATTTTTATTTATTATTTTATTTTTATAAATGAATCCCTGGCATTTCTCACTAACGCGGGTCCTGGGTCAAGCCCAGGATGACGAAATGAAGAAATCTTTTCTTTTTCCAGGACACTTAGATTTTCTAGGCTCGTACCTCGCAAAGAAAATCTAAGCGATTTTTTATATTCTATCACAACTTTATATATTTTTAGAAACTATTCGTCACCGAGGTCATTAATACCATCGCTGATGAATTCCTTGCCGGCAATGCCGCTGTCCTGCACTTCCTCAGGATTTGCCTGCGATCGTACGTCAATTTTCCATCCCGTCAATCGCGCAGCAAGCCGCACATTCTGGCCGCCTTTGCCAATCGCAAGACTAAGCTGATTCTCATTCACGTACACACGAGCTTCGCGGCGCGGAAGAATCTCAACACGATCCACCTTTGCCGGTGAAAGTGAGTTTGCAATAAATTTCTCAGGATCATCGGACCACTCGGCAATATCGATTTTCTCATTGCCAAGCTCATTATTTACCGCCATAACGCGGGTTCCTCGCTGGCCCACCAACGCGCCAACCGGATCAACACCATCCGCAAGTGATATCACCGCAAGCTTTGTTCGATTTCCCGGCTCTCTTGCGATAGATCGTATTTCAATAGCCTTTTCCAAAAGCTCTGGCACTTCCATGCGGAAAAGCTCAACAACAAATTTCGGATTCGAACGGGAAAGGATAATTCCCGGCAATCGCGTATCTTCCTGAACTGCAAGAACAAGAAAACGCAAACGCTCTCCTGAACGATAGTGCTCACCCGGGATCGATTCATTCGCAAACATAACGCCAACCGTTCGGCCAAGATCAATAAAAACATTTCCGCGCTCAAAACGCTGAACAATACCACTTACAATCTGCTCTTCCTTTCCGCGCCATTCATTCAAAATAGAATCACGCTCCGATTCACGCAATTTCTGAAGAATAACCTGCTTTGCTGTTTGCGCTGCGATTCTTCCAAAGTCTTCACGCGTTTCAAGAGGAAAAACAATTTCATCAGCAAGCGCGACGTCTTTTTTCACCTTTTTCGCTTCAGTAAATATAATATGTCTTTCAGGGTTGAAGCGAGGCAATTTCGATTCAACATCTTCATGAACATCTCGTCTTTTTCTATGATCAACTTCCTTCTCCTCAAAATCCTCGTCCCCTTCTTCGACAAAACGAACCATGGTCTCATCAACAACCGTTTTCACCTGCCAAAATTTCAACTCACCGGTCTTTTGATCCAGTTCGCATTTTACAATTTCTCCACGCTCGCCATATTCTTTTTTATATGCTGCCGCGATCGAAGATTCGATAACTTCGATTACTTTTTCCGGCTGCAATCCCTTCTCTTCGGCGACCTGTTTTAATGCCTTTGATAATTCTTTTATATTAAGCATGTTTTTATTTTTTTTAAAAAAGCCCGCTCGTCGGCGGACCACTCATAACGGTTTAAATATAATCCTCTTTGCGATATTTGTCAACAATTAAATTTTCTAGAAAACATAGGGTTAAACCACTTTTTTCAAGTATTTCCGGAACTCTTTCTTAAGCGTCGGATGCTTCAGGGCAAAATCAACCGTCGCCTTGAGAAAGCCTATTTTACTACCACAATCATACCGTTTTCCCTGAAAACGCAATCCATAAATCGGCCTGCTTTTTAATAAGTTTTTTAAAGCGTCGGCAAGTCGTATTTCCCCGCTTTTTGCTTCACGCTTCAGTTTTCTTAATTCTTCGAAAACGCGAGGGCTGATAATGTATTTACCGACAATAATCAAATTCGACGGCGCATCTTTCGGATTGGGTTTTTCTACAATATCTTTTATTTCATAGACGTTCTTCGAAATCTCAACTGCCTTCACCACGCCATAATGACATACCTCGGAGCGAGGAACGGTATCAAGTGCCACGACGACATCGCCATATTTTTTAAAAACATCTTCCATTTGAGAAAGGCACGGAACAACGCTATCAACAATATCATCCCCAAAAAGAACTCCAACTGATTCGTCTTTTCCAACCAGATGCTCAGCGCATAAAAGGGCGTCGCCATCCCCTCTTGGTAAATTCTGTCGTACATATGAAAATCGTGCGAGCTCCGAAATCGATCTCACCTCCTTGAAAGCATCTTGTTTGTTTTTATTCAATAATGCCGATTCAAGTTCGGGGGCAAAATCAAAATGATCTTCGATGGCGCGCTTGCCACGACCAGTCACGAAAACAACATCGGTTATTCCGGAATGAACTGCCTCTTCCACGAGATACTGAATAACCGGCTTATCAATAATCGGAAGCATTTCCTTTGGTTGCGCCTTCGTAGCGGGCAGAAATCGCGTACCGAGTCCCGCAACCGGAATGATAACTTTGTTAATCGTGCTTTTTTTCATTGTCTATATATATTATCATTGTACTACGCAATCCCCATTGCTTCAATATTTTTTTCATACTATCATCTATCGGACATGACCACTAACAAAATCATTATAGAAATAAGAGCTGGAGCGGGCGGCGATGAAGCCGCTATCTTTGCCGGCGACCTGGCACGCATGTATCAGCGCTATGCCGCACAGCGTGGTTGGAATCTTTCTGTTCTTGAAAAAAATGAAACATCATCTGATGGCTTCAAGAGCTTAACAGCAGAAATGAAAGGCGAGGGATGTTATGAAGCCATGAAACACGAATCGGGGGTCCATCGCGTACAACGCGTTCCCGCAACCGAAAAATCGGGACGGGTTCATACTTCGACCGCATCGGTTGCCGTACTTCCTATTGTCGAAGCAAAAGAAGTAAATATAAGAGACGGAGATCTTGAAGTGACATTTTCCCGCGCCGGTGGCCCGGGCGGACAAAACGTAAACAAGGTGGAAACGGCGGTGCGTATCCTACATAAACCAAGCGGCATTGTCGTAGGATCACGAGAAGAGCGCTCTCAATATGCAAACCGCGAAAAAGCAATGGACGTCCTTCGAGCAAAACTTTATGAAATCGAACAAACAAAAGTAGTTGGCAATGTCGGCGATATCCGCCGCGAACAAATCGGCACTGCCGACCGCTCGGAAAAAATCCGCACCTATAATTTCCCCGATGATCGCATTACCGATCATAGAATAGGAAAAAAATGGCACAACATCGAAAAGATTATGGAAGGAAATATGGACCCGATCGTGAAAGCCTTTCAAGAAAAATAAAATGGAAAACGAATATCCAAAACTGGTGAGGGATAAAATCCTTGAAATCATCAAAGAACGAGAAGGTTTTGAGCCTTCCCATCGGATACTCGAAAACGATACTGAATTTCTGAATGCATTATTGAAAAAAGCGACCGAGGAGGCTGCCGAACTTCAGCATTCATTAGAAAAAAATAATGTGGAAGAAGAAATAGCCGATCTCTTTGAAGTCGTTGATGCCATTCTTATGCTGCGGGGAAAATCCATGGAAGACATAAAAAAGATCCAAAAAGAGAAACGCGAAAAACGCGGAGGATTCGAAAAAAGAATTCTCATGGACGAACCAAAAAAATCGTAATATCAAACGGTAGCTCCCCTCTTTCTTTACTGACCCTTCTTGAGGGTAATATTCGTATAGGAAGGATTATGTGAAACGAGTTCTTCAGGAGTAAACCATACCGCAATTTCTGCCTGTGCCTCTTCGGGAGAACCGGAAGCGTGAATAAGATTATAAACTCCCATCTTGTGCTCATCAGCGTGCTTGAACGATACATGCGCAAAATCTCCACGAATCGTTCCCGGCGCAGCGGATTTTGGTTCTGTTGCACCTACCATTTTGCGAATAACTTCCACCACTTCTACTCCCTCAAAAACAATTGCAATAATCGGACCAGAGCTGATCATTTTAATCATAAGATCACGAACTGCTTCACCGCGCCGCTCTGCGAGATCTTCCGTATAGTGCCCACGAGCCATATCTTCATTTGAAACAAGCATCTTGAGTCCGACGATCTTTATTCCCGTCCTTTCAAAACGATGAATAATCTCCCCAACAATTCCACGATCCAACGCATCCGGCTTGAGTAATACTAATGATTTTTCCATATTTTTATTTTTGTTTCTTTATTTCTATCCCCAGCTCGTCCAATTGTTTTTTATCTACTTCGCTTGGTGCCGCCATCATGAGATCGCGTCCGTCACCAGTCTTCGGAAACGCAATCACTTCGCGGATATTGGGCTCGTTCTGTAGCAGTGATACAAAACGATCCAATCCCCACGCAATGCCGCCATGCGGAGGAGCACCACTCCCGAGCGCTTTCAGCATGTGCCCAAATTTTCCGATAATTTCTTCGTCCTGATATCCCATGATATGAAAAACCGATTTCAATGCTTCGGGTTGATGATTCCGAATACTTCCCCCGGCAATCTCCAAGCCATTCATCGCAACATCATATTGCGTCGTAAGAATATCCTGAACATTCTTCTCTTCCATGAGATCGGCCATAAACTCCGACTTTGGCGCCGAAAATGGATTATGCGTGAATGTCCACCTCCCTTCGTCGGTCTTCTCGAAAAATGGAAAATCGATAACCCAACAAAATGCCAAAAGATTTTTATCTTCTTTATCGTTCCGCACATCAGGACGATCGGTGCCATATTTTTCCATCGCTTCCTTATATGTTATGCGTGGAAACGGAATTTCCTGAATCTTCTTTTCGGGATACAGCGTTGTGACTATTTCTATCAAAAGCTCTTCGTTCAGCGCCATGACATCCCTCTGCTCAACAAAGCTCATCTCCAGATCAAGCTGAGTGAACTCTGGCTGACGATCACCGCGCGTATCTTCATCGCGGAAACAGCGTGCAATCTGGAAATATTTTTCAAGACCGCCCACCATCAAAAGCTGCTTATACTGCTGAGGCGACTGCGGAAGTGCATAGAATGTTCCCTTCTGGACACGCGAAGGAACAAGATAATCACGCGCGCCTTCAGGAGTCGATTTCGAAAGATTCGGCGTCTCGACTTCTATAAAATCACGCTCGGACAAAAAATTTCGTATGAGTCGTACTATATTATGACGTGCAATAAGATTATTTTTCATACGCTCGCGACGCAAATCAAAATAACGATACTTCAACCGCGTTTCTTCGTTGATATCATAGCCGTCAGTATCAACCGGCAATGGAATTTCTTCAACACGATTCAAAATTTCTAACCCCGTCGCACCTATTTCATATGCGCCAGTCGGGATTTTATCATTCACCATCGAAGCAGGCCGTTTTTTCACAACGCCCTGAATCTTTACAACATATTCAAGCCGCAATTCGGAAGCATTTGCAACCTCAGGGCCAAATACTACCTGCACAAATCCGCTTCGATCCCGAAGATCAATAAAAACCAATTTTCCATGATCACGCCGCGCATGCACCCAGCCACACAGCTCAATTTCTTTGTCCTCGTTTTTTATGATGTCGCCAATAATGGTTCTCATAGTACTTTATAAATTTTGTGTTATAATGTTACTACATTACTACAATGCTTACATTTTCACAAATGTTTATTCGGCTTTTGGTGGCACTTGGCCTTGGAGCGCTTTTAGGTCTTGAACGCGAACTCGTCGGCAAAGAAGCCGGTATGCGCACTGAAATGCTCGTTTCAGCTGGCGCAGCGTTATTTACCATGATTGGACTTTCTCTTCCCTATATTGTTTCCAGCGAAACAGGAAGTCTTGCGAATGTTATTGCAGGAAACGGAGGATACTTCCAGGTTATTGCGAATATTGTCGTCGGCATCGGATTTCTCGGCGCCGGCCTCATCATCAAAACCGGCGAGCGCGCACGTGGCATCACCACTGCCGCCATTGTCTGGACCACTGCCGCAATCGGAGTTCTGGTAGGAATCGGCATGATGGAATTCGCAGCAGTGGCAGCCCTTCTTATCGCTGTCCTTCTCTATGTTCTTCGCAAATTGGATATCACCGAACAAATCGAAAAGATCTCCCAAAAGGACGCTCGTTGAAAAACCGTCCTGAATGCCGTAGCATCATAGTAATGCCTATTCCAAAGAAGGAACCTTCTCAATCCGAAAAATATATCAAAGAACTACGAAAACGATCGAAGGAATCCCACGTCTATCAAAAACACCAAATGACCGGACTCATGATTGCAGAAGCGCTAAATGACCAGGGGCATAAATCGCTATATATAAAACTAGCAAAAGAAAAAGACGGCGAATCACTCCTGCGTCTCGCGAAAGATATCGCCGATCGAAAAGGGGTAAAAAATAAAGGAGCATATTTTATGTATTGCCTAGCACATCCCGAACCAATTAAAAAATTATTCAAATTTCCATTAAAAGAAAATTAAGATGGATCCCTGGCTCATTTGTGCCTTGAAGACAAGGCAACTTGGCCAGGGATGACAATTATATGGACAATATCCTTATTACCAAAAATAAAAAAGAGGAGCAGTTCTTAAGAAAGCGACCTGCTGATTTTGATTTCAAAAAATGGAAAAAGGGCGACATTACCATGCTCATTTCCAAAATGCGCCGTATTATGCGTGCAGCGAACGGCGTTGGACTTTCTGCAAACCAAATCGGACTTGATATCAGAGTATTTGTCGCAGAAGTACCCGACCCACAAGGAGGAACAAAATTCTATGCGGTTTTCAATCCAAAACTTGAAAAAACAGGAGAAGAAGAAATTGTATTTGAAGAGGGATGCTTAAGCATCCCTGGAAAATGGGGACAAGTAACGCGACCGGAAAAAATAATAGTAAGCGGCTTCGATAGAAACGGTAAGGCAATAAAAATAAAAGCGTGGGGATTTCTTGCTCGCGTTTTCCAGCATGAAATAGACCATCTCGACGGAAAAGTATTTATCGATCGCACAAAGGACGTTTATGATGCAACGCCGCAAAATCAATAATCCTCCCATGAAATATGTCTTTTTTGGAACGCCACGCTTTGCAGAAATCATTCTTGAAGACCTTGTTTATGCAAACCTGCCGCCTATTACGCTTGTTTGTAATCCTGACCGACCCGTCGGGCGAAAAAAGATCATAACTCCCCCGGAAACAAAACATTATCTTGAACAAAACCTTCCGGAAGGAAAGATAATAGAAATCATACAACCGGAAAAAATTAATGATGATTTCATAGAAAAGCTTCGCGATATGGAGGCAGATTTTTTCATTGTCGCCGCATACGCCAAAATACTTCCACAGAAACTACTTGATATTCCAAGACTCGGAACAATCGGCGTCCATCCGTCACTCTTACCGAAATATCGCGGCGCATCCCCTATTCAATCCGCACTTCTTGGCGGCGAAAAAGAAACGGGGGTTTCTCTTTATCAAATGGATAAAAAAACAGATCATGGAAATATTTTTATAACGCGCACATTACCATTAGCCGGCGACGAAATTTATCTTCAACTAGAAGAATCTCTCGCAAAAATGGCCGGTGAGCTACTTATAGAATTCCTGCCCGCCTTTACAATGGGCACGGTGGAAAGCTGCGTACAAGACGAAACCATGGCGACGTTCACAAAAAAATTCACGACCGAGGACGGCTTTGTCTCTCCAGAGAATTTACACGCCGCCCAAGACGGTAATCGTGAAAAAGCCGAAACAATATTCCGAAAAATCCGAGCACTCAATCCTGAGCCAGGAGTATGGACAATAAAAGACAACAAGCGGATCAAATTACTTGAGGCTAAGATTATCGACAACGCATTGCGTCTCACAATAACTCAACGAGAAGGAGAAAAAGCAAAGCAAATATAATCTGATTATCTCTTTGTTGTGTCGTGTGCCTGGCGGGACTCGAACCCGCTTTTCCACTTGTCAAAGGTGACGTTTTGGCCGCATAAACTACAGGCCCAAGATCACGACACGGATACATCCTAAGAATTTCATCATTAAATAAATCTAAAACATAAAACGACCACCAAGGTGGTCGTTTTATGTAACAAGTGGAAGGCCCGCAACTATGCGAACCGTCACCCTGTCTGAAGAATAATACCTAGAAAGACAAAGTCAAATCCTATTTAATAATTTTTTAACAAATACTCAGAATAGGGCATTTGTTCTAAAGATTTTTTTCAACCGCGTTCCAATCAACGACACTCCACCACGCAGAAATATAATCCGCGCGGCGATTTTGATAATTCAAATAGTAAGCATGTTCCCAAACATCAAGTACCAAAATTGGTTTCTGATTTTTTGAAATAGGACACTCTTGATTGGACGTTGTTATGATTTCAAGCTTCCCATTTTCATTTATTACCCACGCCCATCCAGAACCAAAAACACTCAACGAAGCTTTTGAAAAAGAATCTTTGAATGTTGTGAAGTCGCCGAATGAGTTTTTTATCGCTTCCGCAATCATCCCTTGCGGCTCTCCTCCCCCGCCCTGCTGGGGCGACTGCATCATGGTCCAAAAAAACGAATGGTTAAAATGTCCGCCGCCATGATTCTTGACTGCCATCCGAATATCCTCCAGCAATGTATCAAGCGATTGTAAAAGCTTTTCAATGGTCATTTCTGCCAACTCAGGATGTTTTTCGAGCGCAGCATTCAGATTATTCACATACGTCTGATGATGTTTTGAATGATGAATCTCCATTGTTTTTTCATCAAGAAACGGCTCGAGCGCACTGTATTCGTAGCCCAATTGTGGTAATTCAAATTTCATAATTATAATCTTTATTGTTTTTTCCCGACTTATTTCTTATTATACCAGAGAAGCGAAGATTACATTGGGGGATCGTCTAATGGTAGGACAGCGGCCTTTGAAGCCGTGAATCTAGGTCCGACTCCTAGTCCCCCAGCACTTAGAAAATCTTAGCGAAAATTAAACTTAGATTTTCAAGTGCTCCGCATCGAGCGGAGCGAGCATCGAAGCCATCTTGAAACAGATTCTGATTCAATGAGTTTTCGACGAGGAACAATACAAAAAATCTCTATTAATCATGTATTTTGTCTATCTCGCATTATGCGAGGATAAAAGTCTTTATACAGGAATAACTACCGACGTTGCCCGCCGACTAAAAGAACACCAAAATAAAAAAGGCGGGAATTATACTCGCGCGCACAAGGTAATGAAAGTGGTATATATCGAACAACATAAAACGCGCTCGGAAGCATCGAAGCGCGAAGCTGAAATAAAAAGCTGGCCGCGAGAAAAGAAACTAAAACTGATAAAATAAATAAATTGAAGTATTCTATTTCAATTTGAATTTGACCTCGTGGAGAAGTCCCGAAAGTAAATCTTTCAATGCAATCGTTGCGACAGCAGTTACTTTGTCCGCGCCACCATAATAAACAAAAAGCTCATCATGAATAAGTGCGGCACCACATGGGAAAACAACATTCGATACTATCCCATTTTTTTCATAAGACATTTTCGGATCCAAAATAGTATCTTCTGTTCTGTAGAGCACCTTTGTCGGATCATCAAGATCAAGAAGCGCTGCACGAACCGTATAGCTTGAGGTCCGTTTTGAAATACCATGATAAAGTAAAAGCCATCCATACGGCGTCTCAATAGGCGGCGGAGAAATACCGATACGTCGCGAATCCCATGCAGTATCCCGCGGTCGCATCAAAATTTTTCCGCCGAGAAACTTTGTTTTGCCGTCAAAATCAAGCGAATCAACACTATCAATCCAGATATCCGATCCTAAGCGATGCAAGAAAAAATATTTACCACTAATCTTTCGTGGAAAAAGAGCTGAGTCCTTATCATCAAGTCCGGGCGGTGAAATAAGAACCGGCTTTGTCCAGTTCCATTTTTGAGCAACGAAATCGGTCACAAGAATAGAAGCAAACGCCACCCGCGGTGGATTCTTGCCATCGTACGCCGTGTAGCATACATAAATCCGATCGCCAAGTTTTGTAAGTCGAGGATCCTCACAGCCAGAGTTTCCTCCGGAGATAAACTTCTGTTCGAAATCGGCACGCGGCACATATGCTGGATCAGGGCTCCGCTCAGTAAAATGAACTCCATCAAGAGATGCTGCATACCCAAAAACAGACGTGTTGTCATCAGACATCGCCCGATAAAGCAGATGGACTTTCCCTCCTTCATAAACGGCTCCCGGGTTAAATGTCGCTTTCGATTCCCATGGATGCTCCACAATCGGCGCAATAATAGGGTTCTCTTCAAATCGCATAAGCTGGCGGCCAGCAACAAACACAAGCTCTTCGAGTAGGTCTTTCAGCTTGAATACAGCACAACAAGACGTCGTGTCGGTCGCACCATAATAAAGATAAACATCAGAACGACGAATCAACGCGCCTGATGGAAAAACAATTCGTGGAACACGGCCATATTGTTCATATTCTTGCTCGGGCACAAGAAATGGCCGTTTCACCTCGCCTATAATCTTTTGTAAATCATCTCCATCAAGCAGTATTGCCTGCACGCCAAAAATCGCCGGTGGTGCAAAATAGTTATAGATATAAGAATAAAAAAGCAGCCATCCCTTCTTAGTTTTTAGCGGTGCGGATCCAACTTCAATCTGATCTTTTTCATTCACATCAATCGGAATCACATGATTATCGAAATGTGCATACCACTCCTTCCAATATTCTTCCGACCAAATATCTTCAATACGATCAAAAAACGCGATCGCTATCTTCGCCGGCGGCCGATCGGTATTTATGGTAAGAATTGCTGCAATCTTCCCGCTTATCCGCTCAGGGAAAAGCGCCATGGCTTTCGCATTGAAAGGTGTCACAAGATGCTTTTCCGTAATCGTTTTCAGATCATCACTTATCGCAACAGCGACTTTAATACCATCAGCGGAAAATGCCTCAACTGCCGTATAAAAAATATAAAAACGTCCCTCGAATTCGGTTATCCGCGGATCTTCACATCCTAACTGCTCCCATGGATGATCGGGCACGATAAATTGATGCCGCTCTCCAAAACGGAAACCATCCTTCTCAGAAGTAATACCTATTGAAGAATACTCCGGCTTACCGCTCTCTGCTTTTCCTGTTGCGCGATATAACAAAAAAACTTTGCCGCCATAGGCAATCGGCGATGGATTATACGACGCCTCAGATTCCCATGAAGATTTCGGATCGGGCAACAAAATCGGATTCTCAGATGATCGCTTGCTTTCAAGCATTTTATTTTTTTATTTTAACATTAGTTCTCTTTGTAAGACGCGGTGTTCCATTTTTCACAAGTTCGTTCAAAAAGTATTCGAGGTTGGTAATTGCAACACAAACAACCGAATCGGCACCGCCATAATATACGTAAAGTTCGCCATCTTTCACTACGGCGCCACAAGAATAAATCACTCCCGATTTCCAGCCCGTATTTTCATACCATTCTTCCGGTTCCAAAACTGGAACACGAGAGCGATAGAGTACCTTTGTCAAATCGTTTGCGTCAAGAATCATGGCTCCTAATTTATAGCGATTCGGATCACGTGTATCCATGGCATGATAAAACAAAAGCCATCCAAGGCGCGTCCTAATCGGCGGCGGACCAACGCCACGCACCCACGTATCCCATTCTCCCGTATCTGAAAAGCGACTATAGTGGCTTTTGATTTCTTTTTCATCATCTTCGAATTCAGAAAAATCGTCTACATAGTCAATCAATATTTTAGGCGAAATACTGTGAATGATCGCGAACTTGCCATTTATTTTTTCAGGAAACAAAACCCAATTTTTATGAACTTCACCAAGTGGCGAAAGAAAAATTGGATCGCTCCATCGCCATTTTTGATTTATAAAATCATCCTTCGTGATAGAGGAAAGCGCAATACGCACCGATCCCCAACCGTCAAATGCGGTATAAGTAAGATAGATTTTATTTTCTTCATCAATCATAGAAAGGCGTGGATCCTCCGAACCACCAGCCGTTCCACCGCCAGAGCAATAATTAATCTTCGGAGAAATAACAAGCGGATGCGATCCCCTACTCCGATGTTCAAAAGCCAATACGTCGGATCGTTTGATAACCGTTACACCATCATCGCTTACTGCGCAGCCAAGCGTCGATACATCATCGCCGCCGATTGCCCGATAAAGAAGATGGATGCGATCATCAATACATAACGCCGCCGGATTAAATGTCGCTTTTATCTCCCAAAAATTATCACCGCGCGGCTCTATAATCGGATTGCCAACAAATTTTTCAAGTTTTATCTTCTGAAAATCCTTAGCGAGAGCCTTCTTCGGCACCGAAACCGATTTTTTTATTTTTTGCGATATGATCTTCTTTTTCGATTTTGTCAGTATCTTTTTGCGAACACCAACACTGCGCTTGCTTACTTGTAAAGATTTTTGAATTTTCTTTTTTGCTTTTACTGGTGCAATCTTTTTTTGGGGAGGCATTATGAGATAAAGATATTAATTATTCCGTCTTTCCGTAGATAAGCATTGGATAGATATCAAGTAAAGCAAAGAAAAACGCCAATATAAGCGGACCAACCAAGAACCCGATCAGACCGAAAACACTAATACCACCAAGAATAGAAAGCAAGACAAGAAACGGATGAACCTTCATGCCACGATGCACGATCTGCGGCGAAAGAAAATTATCAACGGCACCGATTGAAACAATGATCCACCAAAGAAGAAGACCAAATCCACCAGCCATATTCCCTATCGTAAAGAGATAAATAATGGCAGGAATACTTACCAGTGAAGTTCCAACTGTCGGAATAAGTGCCGAAAGCACTCCAAGCGATCCCCAAAATGCCGCATTAGGAATGCCAAATATCCAGAAACCGGCAATAGTTTCAATACCGTGAATCAAAGAAATCATAAGCGATCCTCCAATCACCGAATAAATCGCACGTTCCATTTGATCAAATACGCGCTTTGAATACTCGGCCTGAAGCGGAATTATGGATGAAATCTTCTTCTGAAGTTCACCGCCATCTTTCAGAAGATAAAACGTTCCAAAAAGACTCAAGAATATCGTAAGCGCAAACTGTGCGATCCCACCAAAGAACGGTAAGAGATTCTGGACAACCCACGCAAGAGTAGAGCTCAAATAGCTTGTGATATTTATTTGAGGAACGCTAATATATGGAAAATGCTGCGCAATAAAGTCATTTATCATAGCACCAAAATGTATTTCATTTCCGCCAACAATCCATCCATATAACTGCGTTGCTTGCTCAAAAACGCGAGTAAGAAGAAGACTGAATGGTATAAGTACGATAAAAATGATAACAAGTACCGTCAAAAATGCTGCAAACCAATCATAACGAACCAATTTCAATAATTTTCGATAAAGAGGAGTCGAGATAACGGCAAAAACAATCGCGAGAACGATTGCGGCAAGATAAGGAAGAAAAATATAAATGAGAAGCGCTGCCGCCACAAGAAAAATCGCGAGAAGAAAATAGCTCTCAAACCATTTTGAATCTTTTGCGTTCATGGATGTATTGTACCATATTTAAAAAATATGAAAATCTCGACCCATGTGATTGTATTTCTCAAAAACGAGTCGCCTGGCCGAGATAACGACTAGACGGATGACAAAAAAATAAAACACTGCTACAATCACTTAGAATTTCTTAGCGAGGAACGAACATAGAAAATCAAGCGTCCTGAAAACCGAACATTACAATTGTCATCCCGGCCTACGAAGGATCGAGCCGGGACAGGATCCAAATTAAAAAACATATTAAACAATCCATGACAAAAGACTATATCAATCTTAAAAAAACAAGTGACAAGGACGGCGAAATTTCATTTGAAGCGGAAATTCCGCTCGAGGCACTTGAGGCAAAAATGAATGAGGCACTCGTCCGCGAATCAGCTGATTTTTCGCTTCCGGGATTTCGAAAAGGAAAAGTTCCTGAGCATATCGTCCGCCAGCATATAAGCGAAATGGCGCTTCTTGAGGATGCAGCACATAACGGATTAGAGAGTGCCGTCCGCGAAATCATAACCGATGAAAAGCTATCAATCATCGGAGCTCCACAGGCGACTATTACAAAAATCGCACCCAAAAACCCGGTCATGTTTACCGTAAAATTCGCACTCTATCCATCATTTGAGCTGCCCGACTATCGAAAAATCGGGAAAACTATTGCCGACCGCAAGGAAAAATCAGAAGCGAGTGAGAGCGATATCGATGAGGCTATTGCCCGCATACAAAAAATGATGGCCGGACAACACGAACACGTACACGCAGAAGGCGAAGAATGCAATCATAATGAAAAAGAAAAAACAAAACTTCCGGAAATAACCGATGAATTCGTAAAACAATTCGGACCTTTTAATAGCGTCACGGAATTCCGCGTGGAAGTTGCGAAACAACTCGCCCAGGAAAAAGAAATGCAGATCAAAGATGCAAAACGCGAAGAAATCGTAAAAAAGATAATGGAATCGGCAAAAATAAAACTCCCTCAGCTTCTTGTCGATGAAGAATATTATGATTTCATAGGACGACGCGACGAAGAACTCGCAAAAGCGGAAATGTCGCTCGATGCATATTTGAAAGAAGTAAAGAAAACCGAAAAAGAATTCGAACGAGATGAGCGCAAATTGATTGAGGATCGCATAAAGATAAGCTTGGTTCTTGGCGAAATCCGAAAGAAAGAAGATATAAAAACCGATGAAAGCGAGATACGAAAATTCATTCCATCGCTGAAGATGCGTTATCCAAACCGCACCGAATCCGATCTGCGCCGCACCACTGAAGCGTATATCGTCCAAGAAAAGTTATTCGATATATTCGAAGGAAAAGAAGAAGAGAAGAAAGAGGCTGAAAACATGGAAAAACTCGAGGAAATTGTATCAGAAGAAGAATAAAAAGACTTCAAAATGGCACAATTAAAAACCACGGACTTATCCGTGGTTTTTAATTGTGGTAAATCATTTAGAAACTATCATTCGGTCGCTTCGCATGACCATAGCTACTCGGAAATGAACTTTTTGGACGATTGCCAAAAGAAGTTTTTTGAGGACGAGCCCCACCAAAACTTTTCGGCTTATTGAAACTTGGACGAGGTGCAAATCCTGGGCGTGGCGCAAATCGACTAGAGCTTCCCAATGATGAAGGAGTGGAAGGGCTCTGTTGTCCTGGACGTTGCTGCCGTGACCCAGGTTTTTTTGAACTGTTCCATCCACCGGAACGAGAAAATCGCTCTGGTCTTTCTTCTCGTGTAACCGTACTCGCGCGTGACGGCGGCAATTCAGGAAGTTTTGAAAGTGGTAATGCAACGCGCATCAAACGCTCGATATCACGCACGCTCCCCCGCTGATCGGGCATGGCAAATGAAATTGCATGACCTTCGCCACCAGCTCGGCCTGTTCGTCCAGCACGATGAACATAATCTTCCGCAACCTGCGGCAAATCATAATTGATAACCAACTCAATTCCTTTTACATCAATGCCGCGCGCAGCAATATCAGTTGCAACAAGAACGCGATATTTTCCATTACGAAATCCCTCAAGTGCATCCATCCTCTGAGCGAGCGAACGATTTGAGTGTAGCTCCGCCGACGTATGACCTAGCGCTCGAACTCCGGAAGCAATTTTCTTTGCGCCAAATTTTGTGCGCGTAAAAACAAGAATAGAACCGCGATATTCTCCAAGCAACTTTTCAAGTAATCGTGATTTGTCGTTTTTCTGAACAAAGAAAAGCTCATGCGTTACACCCGTAGCGCCCGTGCCCGGTGGCGCAATTTCAACGCGCGTCGGAGTTTTCATATGCGATTGAGCGATGGCGACGATATCCTGCGGCATCGTTGCGGAAAAAAGCATCGTTTGTCGCTCGCGCGTCACTACTTGTAATATCCGTTTCAGCTGTGGTGCAAAACCCATATCAAGCATTCGATCGGCTTCATCAAGAACGAGAATTTTAATCAAAGCAAGTGAAAGCGTTTTTTGTTCAAGATGGTCGATAATTCTTCCCGGCGTTCCAATTATAATCTGAGGCTTTCGTTGAAGCGCTATAATTTGCTTACGAATCGGCTCTCCGCCAATAAGCACTGCACTCCTCAAATGAAGCGGTCCGCCAATCTTTCCAAGCTCCTCATAAACCTGAAAGGCAAGCTCGCGCGTCGGCAATACGATAAGTCCTTGCCTCCCCTGAAGCGCTGCCTGTATAAGAGGAACGCCAAATGCGAGCGTCTTTCCAGTGCCCGTTTGCGCGATACCAATAAGATCCTTTCCTTCAATCAAATAAGGAATGGCCTTTTGCTGGATCGGCGTCGGATTTTTAAAACCGAGCTTATCAAGAATCGTTAAAATGTTCGGCGCAATGCCGAGGCGATAAAAATCAGATTGTTGTGTCATAAATGTGTTATGACCTCATCTCAAAAGTAAATCTTTCAGCTCTCGTGGTTATTTTCGGCTACGGATCACAAATTTCTCATCGAAATACAATCCGGTATTCCTCTTCGAAATTTATGATTCTCACTCGAAAATTCCTCACGACATCAAAACACTTACTCTTGAGATGAGATCTAGTAAATTCTACAATAAAACAGAAAACTAAGCAAGTAAATATACGCCATTCCCCTTCCTTTCTCTTTTCTATAATAAGAAGATTACTTGACACTAGCTCTTTCTAAACTAATACCACTCCATCCAACGAACCAATGAAAAAGAGGAATAAATTGAAAAAGATATCTGACGCTATGTCTCTAATTTAAATCTGATAACGAATAATTACGACACCAGAACCACCTGAGCCGCCTGCGCCATTTTGTAAGTGTCCACCGCCGCCACCACCACCAGTATTAGCAGATCCCGAAAATCCACCAACGGAAGTATCGTTTCCACCTGACCCTCCTCCTCCAATACCACCAGAAGCACCAACAACCGTTAATTCACCACCACCGCCACCGCCACCAGCATAATAAAAAGAAGCGCCAGAAATAGAGCTAGCCAAACCAGCTCCTCCGCTACCCGCCGCAGCGGGTGAAGCAACAGATCCTCCACCAACAGCTCCCGCACCGCCACCACCAGAGCCATAAGCAGCAGTTGAACTACCGCCATTATTCCCTTGACCAACAGTACCGGAACCAGCAGTTCCTCTATAAGTATTTCCCCCACCAGATCCACCAGAAGCGGCATTATTTATAACATAATAATCTCCATAAGCTCCACCTCCACCACCGATAGAAACAATAGAATTGAAACTGGAATTCCCGCCATTAGAACCGATAGTGTTTACTGGACCGCCAGATCCTCCGTTGCCAACTATCACTGTATAACTTTGTGAAGTAACTGCAATCCCAGTACCAGTTCTGAGCCCTCCCGCACCACCACCACCACCGCCTGAATTGTTCATTGCACCGCCACCACCACCACCGCCACCAGCAACAACGAGATAGTCAACAGCAGTAATACCAGCTGGAACCGTAAACGTACCACTTGTAGTAAAAGCATGAACACAATATCCATTGACCTTTGTAACCATGCCACCAATTGCAGAACATTCTCCCCAAAAAGCTAGCCACTTAGTACCATTATAAAATTCAAAATTATTATTATCGGTATTGAATCGCATCATGCCAGCGACAGGAGTTGATGGACGCTGCGCCGTAGTACCGACTGGAATTTTCTGAGAACCGGTACCACCAACATCGAGTGTCGCGGCAGGACTATTCGTCCCTATCCCTACATTGCCTGCAGTGTAATACATGGAGGTTCCACTAAGCAGCCAGAAGATCGGATTACCGTTCGGTGGTTAGTTTGATCCAGGACTTGAGAATGCAAAGATGCTTATGGCGCAGGCAAATAAGCCAGTGGCGATACTAAGGAATAAGACTTTGAGATTATTTGAGATGAAAGCCTTTGCTTTTTTCGAGTTCATTACTTTTGATTATATCATAATGATTTAAATAATATCTCTCTGTCATCGTCTGTTCTCTGTCATCCTGGCACTGAATCAAGTTCAGTATAAACTCCAGCCAGGATCCAG
>CAIWCR010000025.1 GCA_903911245.1 uncultured Parcubacteria group bacterium
AGATCGATGGTGCGGGGGAGTGCGCATAGTTCGGAAAGTCGCAAACCAGTCGAAAAAAATGTTTCAAGGATTGCCTTGTCACGAAGTGCGCGCAAGCTGTCGCCTTTGGGTGCCATAAGAAGTTGTTCGAGATCTTTATATTCCAGAACTTCGATTTGCCGCGATGGTGTTTTGGGGAGTTCTATTTTTTCCGAGGCAAGCGTTTTTATATCGCGTTTTGCAAGATATTTCAGAAAGTTTCGGATTGCGATGATGTAATAACTTTGCGTAAGTTTTTTGAGAGGACGCTTCGTTTTTTTTTCTTCATCGGGGCTGAGTGATTGGTTTCTTGCGAGGACAAGTCTAAATTCTCTTACAACGCTTTCGGTAATATCTTTTGGTGATTGCACCTTTGAATGATCGAGAAAAACGTTCAGATAATGCTCATAATTCTCGCGTGTCTTCGGCGATCGATTTTTTTCGATTTCAAGATAGTCGAGATAGTCTTTGAGAAGAGACCGGATTTCTGTTTTTGACATGGTTTTGTAGTATAAAATACGAATTTCGATATAGCATTCTGTATAAAAAACAAAGTATCTATTATTTGGGATCCCAGATATTTCTCGTAGACTCGAAATTCTGGGACGCTTGAATTTCTAAACTCGTTCCTCGTTAAGAAATTCTAAGCGACCTCAGACATGAGTTTATTATACTCGCATGTGTCGCAAAATGGGACAGCGCGCTTGCATTTTCCGTCGATAAGGGGTAGAATACCCGCATGCTTACTAAGAGAGTAAAAACACGAATAGCAGGAGAACACGGAAAACATGAAAAAGACACTGGCTCTGCCGGTGTGCAGATTGCGGTTTTATCACGTCAAATTGACGAACTTGCTGCGCACCTCAAGAAGAATCCAAAGGACAATCATTCGCGCCGCGGACTTTTAAAAATGGTTTCAAAGCGTAGGAAGTTTCTTGCGTACATGAAGGAAAACGAACCTTCGGCGTACGAAAAATTGATTAAAAAGCTCGATCTTAAGCGATAAGTGATAAATGAAGCAGGGTCAAAATTACTCCAATCAGCGCGTCGGTATCTTTATCGACGTGCAAAATTTGTATCATTCTGCGAAGAATATCTATCGTGGGCGTGTTAATTATACTGAATTAATAAAAAATCTTGTCGGTGGTCGTCAGCTTATTCGTGCGATGGCGTACGTCGTAAAAAGCGAGGGGATAGAGTCGTCTCATCCTGAAAATAATAGAAACAACCAGCCCGTACGTCCGACGGTGAATACTGCCCTTTCTTCTGAAGGTGCCTTTTTTGAGGCGCTGGAGAAGGCGGGACTCGAGCTTCGCGTGAAAGATCTCCAGGTTTATACTGATGGAACAAAGAAGGGCGATTGGGATGTTGGTATGGCCGTTGACGCTATCAGAATGGCGCCATTTCTTGATGTTATTATATTGGTGACGGGCGATGGCGATTTTATTCCACTTGTCGATTATCTGAAATGGGGCGGCGGACGAATGGTCGAAGTGGCAGCGTTTCGTAGAAGTGCATCGGCAAAGATACAGGAAGCGGCAGACAAGTTCATTAACATGGAGGAGATTCCAAGAATTCTCATTAAGCGATAAAACAAAAAGTCGTACCATTATGGAATATGTGGAGAAAATATAAAAATAAAAAACATGACAAAAAAACAATTTTCGACGGAGGTAGCGGGAAAGACATTAACATTTGAGGTTTCGGCGCTCGCAGAACAGGCGAATGCGGCGGTGCTTGCCAAGTATGGCGAGACGGTGATTCTTGCGACGGCAGTTATGGCGCGCAAAGAAAGTGATTCGGATTATCTTCCCCTTAAAGTTGATTACGAAGAAAAATTTTACGCAGCGGGAAAAATTCTCGGAAGTCGGTTTGTTCGACGCGAAGGAAGGGCTTCGGAAGAAGCGGTTCTTGCGGGACGACTTGTTGATCGAACCATTCGACCGCTTTTTGACGATCGTATGCGTCGGGAGATGCAAGTGGTTGTGACCGTGCTTCAGATTGATGAAGAAAATAATCCTGAAATTGTCGGTCTTCTTGGTGCGTCGGCTGCGCTTATGATTTCAGATATTCCTTGGAAAGGTCCGGTTGCTGGTGTTCGTGTCGTGCGATTCGAGGATGGTATCAAAATCAATCCTGATAATTCGTATGTCGCGGCACATCCGCCGATTTTCGACATGTTTGTTTCTGGATCGAAAGATCGTATCAATATGCTTGAGTTCGAGGGATTGGACGCACAGGAAAGCGATGTTGTCGCCGGATTTGAAGCAGCGCAGAAAGAAATCAATAAACTCATTGCTTTTATAGAGAGCGTTCAAAAGGAAATCGGAAAAACAAAAGCAGAGGTTGTACTTGCAGTGCCGGATGAAGAATTCCGTACGGCAATCATGTCGTTCATTTCAGATAAACTTGAAGGCGCAGTGTATCATCCGAGCAAGATGGAACAGCAGAGCGAAATTGGAAAATTGAAGCATGAGCTTTTCATGCATATTAAGGAATTGTTTGCTGACAAAAAGGATATTAACTGGAAGGCTGCTGATTTTCTTTTTGAGGAAGCAATCAATGATTTGGTTCATAAAAATGTTTTGGAAAATGATAAGCGTCCTGATGGCAGAAAACTCGACGAGCTTCGCGCGCTTTCCGGTGAAGTAAGCTTGCTTTCGCGTATGCATGGTTCAGCATTGTTTGTTCGCGGTAACACGCAGGCGCTTGCGATAACGACGCTTGCTGCTCCAGGAGCGGAACAGCTTATTGAAACAATGGAAACAAGTGAGAAGAGGCGTTTTATGCTTCACTATAACTTCCCGCCGTATTCGGTCGGTGAAGTTGGTTCGTTCCGTGGTCCGGGTCGGCGCGATATCGGTCATGGAAATCTTGCTCGTAAGTCGCTTGAGCGGCTCATCCCGACCAAGGAAGAATTTCCTTATACGATTCGCGTTGTTTCGGAAATCATGTCTTCGAATGGATCGTCTTCGATGGCAACCGTCTGCGCTTCAGCGCTTTCTATGATGGACGCTGGCGTGCCCTTGAAGAAGCCGGCGGCAGGAATCGCTATGGGACTTATGATGTCTGACGTAAACAATTTCAAAGTATTAACTGACATCCAAGGACCGGAAGATCATCATGGCGATATGGATTTCAAAATCGCTGGAACAAAAGATGGTATTACGGGAATGCAAATGGATGTGAAGGTTGATGGTTTGACGATCGATATTCTTCAGAAAACAATGGAACAGGCGAAAAAGGCGCGCCTCGAAATTCTTGCGGTTATAAATAGCACGCTTCCTGCTCCGCGTGAAAAACTTTCTCCGTTCGTGCCGACAATTCGCCAATTGAAGATCAATCCTTCGAAAATTGGAGCACTTATTGGTCCCGGCGGAAAGATGATTAACGGATTGATAGAGAAGTATGCGCTTGCGGGCATTGATGTTGATGAAGACGGCGGCGTATTTGTTTCAGGAACCGATCTTGGGAAGGTTGAGGCAGCGGTTGCCGAAATCAAAGGCATCACGAGAGAATTCAAAGTCGGCGAAATTGTTGAAGGCAATGTAATAAAAATCATGGACTTCGGCGCAATCATGGATCTTGGCGGCAATAAGGATGGGATGATCCACGTTTCGGAACTCAAGAACGGTTATGTGAAGAACGTTGAAGAGGTGGTGAAGCTTGGTGATTTTGTTCGTGCGAAAATTATTCGCGCCGACGAAGATGGAAGAATCGGACTTTCTATGAAGCAGATGGAACAGGAATAACTTCAGATTGGAGGTGTCCGTAAAGTTGCAAAAAACCGGGGAGTGCAAACTCCCTGGTTTTTTATTATTTCCACAAGTGGTTGCCGATGATTTTATGGTATTATATTCATATGATAGAAGAACTTGGAAATAATAATTCACAAAATAAAGAAAGCACTCCGTCAGATTCATTTGCGAATATTCCGGCGCCCGCCGCCGAAATAAAAATTCGTACGATGCAATCTGATCTGGCGTCGATTGCAGCAACCGGAGGCGGTATGCCGCGGTTTGATAAGGTGGTCGTTGAGGGATTGTCGATTTCCCAAGTAGGAGGCGCTTCTTCTCGACAGAAAAAGAGTAACTCGGCGCTTGTTATTGGAACGGTTTTGATTGTTTTTCTTTTACTAGCAGCTCTGGGATGGTTTGGATATTCTATTTTTATGAAAGGATCGAGTAGTGCTTCTAGTAATGCTGGTCAGCCAAGTTCGCAGTCGGCGACAAGTTCGGTTCAGGCGTATTTGCAACAGACGGTCGTTCCGACGGCAAGTCCGTTTATTCATTCATCGCTTTTTAAAACGCCCGCCGACCAGACAATAACGTTTTCGCTTTCCGACGGAAGTGGTGTGCAGACAGCAAGTGATCTTCAGACCTATAATCAAAAGGTTCTCGGAAAGCTTGCGGCGGCGAGTAATAAAGCAAAGTTTATCGAGATTGATGTAAAAGGATCTGATAATAAAGACCTAGGCATTGCTGATCTTCTTTCGAATTCGAATGCTGGAATAATCGATCCAAGTTTTCTCGCGACCCACTTCAAGAATGATGCAACGTTCTTTGCGTATCGCGTTGGTACTGATTTTCGTCCAGGATATGTGATTGCGCTTCTCCCGGGAGAGAACCAATTTTCGCTCAAGAGCAGCATTCGAACACTCGAATCTTCTTCGAAAATAGGAGGTCTCTTTCTTGAAGAAGTTGGCGCTCAATCGGTTTCGGGATTTACTGATGCCGTGATCGCTGGCGTTCCGGCGAGAGTATTGAATTTTACGGGTGCGTCTTCAGCGTCGTTTGTGTATGGGTGGTTCCAGAGTTATCTTGTTATCAGTACTTCGCAAGATGGGTTCGCTCAGGCTATCGCAAGGTTGCAGCGATAATATATATATCAACGATAGAAAAGAAAACCCGCATTAATGCGGGTTTTCTTTTGATAGCTTCAAAGGTTATTCTTCGTCGTCTTTTGCGTTTTTTATCGGTTTTATATTCGGGTCTTGCATTGCTTCAATGACTCGCATCTTTATCTCTTCAAGAAGTTTTTTGTCTTCTTTGAGTTTTGTGCGTGCGTTTTCGAATCCAACCCCAAGTTTTTCTGTTCCAAAGCTGAAGCTCGCGCCCGATTTTTTTACGACGCCCCGGATAAGCGCTGCATTCAGAACATCGCCTTCATATGAAATGCCTTCGCCGAAAAGAATATCGAATTCGGCAAGCTTGAACGGCGGCGCAACTTTATTTTTTGCGACTTTTGCTTTTACGCGATTTCCCACGATATCTTCGCCTTTTTTGACTTGAGCAATGCGACGGATATCAATGCGCACCGATGCGGCAAATTTCAATGCAAGTCCGCCGGGCGTTGTTTCGGGATTGCCAAACATGACGCCGATCTTCATGCGAAGCTGATTGATGAAAATAATAAGCGTTTGGCTTTGGCTCGCGATCGCAGTCAATTTTCGCAATGCTTGCGCCATCATTCGCGCCTGACGGCCGACATGCTGGGCGCCCATTTCTCCTTCAAGTTCTGCGCGTGGAGTGAGTGCTGCTACGGAATCGACAACAACGACCGATATCATTCCTGATCGCACTAGGCTTTCCAGGATATTCAACGCATCTTCTCCGCAATCGGGCTGGGAAATGAGAAGTTCATTGACGTTCACCCCAAGCTTTGCAGCATATTCAGGATCCATAGCATGCTCTGCGTCGATAAATGCCGCTCGGCCGCCCTGCTTTTGTGCTTGTGCAACAACGTTCAATGCGAGCGTCGTTTTTCCGCTTGATTCAGGTCCGTAGATTTCAACAATTCTTCCTCGTGGAAGTCCGCCGACGCCGAGTGCGAGATCGAGAGAAAAGGATCCTGTTGGAACTACGGAAACGTTTACATGATTCACCTCTCCGAGTTTCATGATTGCTCCTTCTCCGAATTTTTCCTGAAGCGACGAGAGAAGATCGTCCAACTCTTTCGAACTACTTCCTTTTTGTGTCACCGCATCTCTTTTTGTTTTTACTGCTGCATCTTTCGGTTTTTTTACCATAGATTTTTTATTTTATTTATTTCCATTATACCAGATCAAAGATTAAATTTTTATAAAGGGAGCGATCCGCTTGAATTTGCTCCGGAAGTGCCCGTCGGCGCTGTTTCTGGAATTATCTTTGTCGAAGAAGTTGTTTGGGGACTTGGCTCATAAATGATTTGTTCAACGATTTGCGATTCGCCACCGAGGAACTTTTTTCCACTGATTGAAAGCGTGTTGAATCCATCTTGTAAAAGAACATCCTTTTGCCATGAACCATTCGGTTCGATAGATACTGAATCTCCATTTATAGAGAGTGAGTCGGCGTTGGTAATTGTTCCCTGTATGCTAATTTCTGCGGACGATGCGGTGTAGGGATTTTCACTGGGGAAGGCGAGTGTTATGGTTGGCTTTCCCGATATTCTTGCAAATTGCATAATGAAAAAGATGAGCACGATGACGCCGACAATTCCCATCCAAATAAATTTAGTTGGATATTTTTGAGTGAATCGGTTTTTGGGAAGCGTATCTTTTGCTCCTGATTTTTTCAATGTGGATTCTTTTGAAATTGCTTCCCACCATTCTTCGCCATCAATATCGAGTATTTTTCCGAGTCGCATGAGGTATCCTCGGAGATAGGGGGCAGATGGAATTTCTCTATAATTACCGCTTGCGATATTTTCGATATATGAGCGTGAAATACCCGTCACTTCGGAGAGTTTTTTGATTGTAATGCTTTTCTGTTTTAGTCGTTCCGTAAATAACTTTTCGAATGAAAATTCTTCGTGTTCCATAGCGTGATTATAGCTGAACTAGCAGCGAGAAGCCAGCGGAGAGTGATGTATTATTGATCTGCGACGTTGATAGTTATTCTCAATTCTATTTTGTCTCTCTCGTTCATGATATAATTCTCCCATCATGAACATGCCTCGATTTCATCGCATGCAATCTTCTTCTGCTTTCCCCCTCCCGCGCACTATAACCTCCCCCCAAGCTTTCACCCTCATAGAACTCCTCGTTGTCCTCGCCATCATCTCTGTCCTCATGATGGTCGTCATCTCAACCATTAACCCCATAGAGCTCCTCAAACAAAGCAGAGAC
>CAIWCR010000026.1 GCA_903911245.1 uncultured Parcubacteria group bacterium
AGTTTTTCTTTTGGTAAGTGCACTATGAGTGGTAATTTGAATTTTCCATGAAAGTGAAAAACGAGAACATCCCATAATCCATCTTTTGGTGACTCATCAATGCTGAAACTTTCCATTTCGGAGAATAAACGGATTTTTTCGTTTTCGATTTCTATTCCTTTTTCACTAAGGGAAAAGGAAACCATCCGTGGCATCCGATCTCCCCATACGATGATGAGGATCTCAGCTACGACGATAAAAAGCCCGAAGAGAAAATTCTTTTGGAAAACTGCGAAGGCGATGATTGCCGCTGCAAGAGCAATAGAAGTCCAATACCACGAAAGATTTCGTTCGCGGTGTTCGAATTCCGGTGCTTCCCATGTTATTTCAATGTTTTTCATTGATTTCATAATACCACGGGGAAATTTTAGATTCTAGGCATTGGATTTTGTTTTACGTCATTGCTGCGGTGACCGCGATTATTTTTTGTACTCCTGCTTGCTTGAGCGTGCGTGCTGCTTCAAGAAGTGTCGCGCCGCTTGTGGTGACGTCATCAACGAGGATGATGTTTTTTCCGTGCAGAGAATTATTTATTACAGCAAAGCAATTATTCACATTTTTTCTGCGCTCTGAGGCGCTTTTTGTCGTGCTTTGTGCTGCGGTGTGCCGCGCTCGAATAAGGCATGTTGTTTCAATCGGTATGGCAAGTTGTTTGGCGACGATAGCCCCAATGCGCTCGGATTGGTTGAACCCGCGCTCACGCCTGCGTTTTTGAGAAAGGGGAATGGGTACGATATAATAATGAGTAAGATCTATTTCAAGTTTTGAAAGGTAGCGTACTATAATTTCTGCGAGTGGTTCTGCTGCATCGCGAATGCCACGAAACTTGAGATGGTGAATGAGTGTTTGTATGGTTTTATCGCCATAAGATCCTGCCGCTCCGAGAATATACGGAAAATCGTTGTGACATATTTTTCGTGCTGATGGGAGTCGTGCTTTGCATTTTCCACAAAAGAGTGAATCGTGAATAGTGACTGCCACAAGGCATTGATCGCAGACGACCCCGTTTGTAAGTGTGTTGCGGCATCGGAGGCATCGCCTGGGGAATAACACTTCCATAAAAAATTTGAAATTCATGGTATTATGATAGTAAGAATATAAAACAAATGGAAAATCCTTTTAATCTTTTTAAAAGAACTATTTTCCCATCATATCTTGGCGTCGATATCGGAACGACATCGATTAAGGTGGTTGAAGTAAAGCAGGGAAAATCGAAGCCTTTGGTGGTGAATTATGGTCTCCTAGAATCAAGCGGATATTTGGCGCGTGCAAATCAAGCACTGCAGACCAGTAGTTTAAAAATTTTTGAATCGGACGTTGTTGAACTCTTAAAAACGGTTGTTCATAAAATGGGAGGATCAACAAAAGACGTTGTCGCATCGCTTCCTCCGTTCTCGGCATTTATGACCATGCTTGATTTTCCGAAGATGAGTAATGAAGAAGCCGAAAAAGCAATGCAGTATCAAGCCAGGCAATATGTCCCACTTCCTCTTTCCGAAGTTGCTCTTGATTGGCTGAAGGTAGGGGAGTATGAAGACGATAATGGTTTTGCGCATCAGAAAATGTTTCTCATTTCCGTTCCTTTGGAGCAGATAAAAAAGTATCAAAGAATGTTTGCCGCTGCCGGATTATCACTTCGCGGTCTTGAAATTGAAAGCTTGAGCGTGGCAAGAATTTTCAGCAACGATCCGACGCCGACGATTGTTGTCGATATCGGAAGTCGTTCGACGAATATTGTTTTTCTCGAAAACGGACAGCTTGTTTGGAATGCGCAAACCGATTTTGCAGCAGCGACGTTGACGCAAAATCTTGCGACGAGTCTTGGAATCAATGCGATGCGTGCCGAGGAGCTTAAAAAAGAGAAGGGTATTTTGGGGACCGGTCCGAACCGAGAGTTATCCACAATAATGATTCCGTTTTTGGATGCTATAATAAATGAAGTAAGGAAAGTTCAGTTTTCTTACCAAAGTCAGTTTCCTTCAGGGAAAAAAGCGGAGCGGGTAATTCTTTCCGGTGGTGGTGCGAATCTTCTTGGAATCGTGCCCTACTTCGAAAAAGAATTTGGGCTTCCTATCGTGAAGGCAAATCCGTTTTCAAGTTTTGAATATGCACCGGAGATCGAACCGCTTGCCGCAGAACTTAATCCTATAATGAGTGTCGCACTCGGCCTTGGCATGAAAGAACTTATATAATTTAAACATGGCACTTCCCCAACAAGTCATTGATCGTTTAAGTAGAGACCGGACGCAGACGTCGGGGTGGTCATCTGGACTACTTTTCTTTTCGTTCGGAATTCTTTTTCTGATGTTTACCGTTTATTTTGGAATTGTTACGGGATTTGAGCCGTATTTGAATACCAGTATATCGCAGCTCCAAAAACAGATTGATGCGGCGAGTATGGCGATACCGGCCGATCAGCAATCAGCACTGCTTAATTTTTACTCTCAGATAACCAATCTTCAAAAATTGCTCAAGAACCATATGATTTTTACGCCGTTCTTTTCATGGCTTGAAAAGAATACCGAGGCGAAGACTTTTTATTCGAAAATAATGTTTTCTTCCGGGAATCAGATTTCGATTACCGTTCTTTCAAGGACTCAAGCCGATATGAATCAACAATTGGCCATTTTTGAGTCTGCGCCTGAAGTTTCAAATATCAATGTTTCCAATGTCGCTCCCACGCCAGTTAATAAGGTTGTATGGCAGCAGGCAAATGTGACGCTTTTCATGAAGCCATCAGTATTTTCTTATAGCAACTAAATCGAAATTTTATCAGGAGCACGAATATCATGAAACAATCCACTAAAAGACTCACCAGCGTACTTTTCTCACTCCTTTTTCTTATCGGAGCGTTTCTTGTGTATTTTGATCTTGTGTCGCCGGCATACAGCGACCTTCAGGTTCTGAAGGGAAAGCAGGCGAGCGAATTAGCCTTTTTGTCCGAGGCTTCAACGACGATGCAACAGGTGCAGAAATTAATTGCCACCTATCAAAGTGAAAGCCAAGCAGAAAGCATGGTAGCACTTGCGGTTCCGACTGGAAAAGATGTTTCCGGTGCTATTGCTCAGATATATGGTATTGCTCAGGTTAATAATATTGATATCCAAGATGTAAGCGTTTCGACTGTTTCATCTTTGCAGGGCGCTACGAGTACTAAAGCATCGGGAGCATCACTCGTTAAACCGCTTGGTAATATTTCTTTTGTCATTGCCGCGAGCGGCAATTATGAGAATTTCAAGAGTTTTCTTTCGGAGATAGAAACAAATATAAGAATCTTCGATATAAAAAATGTTTCTGTTCAGCCCGTGTCGGCGACATCCGGTAGTCAGGACCTTTTCAATTACAGCGTAAGCATTATTGCATATTATCAAAATCCATAAAAACTATGGCTATTATTATTGAAGAAGAAAAAAGAAAATCGAATATCATAGGCATGATTGGATGGCTAGCGTTTTTCAGCGCTATTATTGCGGCGATTTATTATCTCTTTTTCGTATCGCCCGACTTGACGATTATGGCGCCTCCGGCAGGATTGGCTTCAACCACTCCTATTTCGGCAATCACGCTTCATCCCGAGGACATTGCGAATAATCAGACGTTTCAATCATTGAAGCAGTACGTTTTTACTTCCGGAGCGCAGACTTCAGCCGTAGCGGGCCGCGCGAATCCGTTCCTTTTGCCACAGTAGGAATCATCATTTAAAATGACAAAATTGTTTTGATTTTGTCATCCTGGTAAGGATTATGAGTTACGAAGCGTTGCCATTTTGGATTTTTATTTAAAACTAAAAAAATGACTGACGACGAACTTTTAGAACAATTAAAACGACAAGGACTTCTTGACACGGCCGCGGCGAATCGGCTTAAGAGAGACTCGCTCATAGGTGGCGAGTCGCTTGAAGCGACGATTGCAAAGCAGCGGCTTCTTGATGACGCAAAAGTTGCGGAAATAAAAAGCACGATGGTCAAAGTTCCTTATAAAAAAGTTGATTCGCAGGCGCTTGATGAAAAGCTTCTTCTTATCATGCCGGAAGAAACTGCGCGAACATATGGAACTATTCCTCTTTCGCTTGAGAACAATGTTTTGATTGTTGGTATGCTGCATCCGGAAGATCCGAAAGCGCAAGAGGCGGTGAAATTTATTGCGCGCGACAAACATTATAGTTTGGGAGTATATCTCATTTCGTACGGTGATTGGCAGGATGTTTTGAAGCGGTATTCTCCGTATCGCAGTGAAATCGCGAAAGCGGTGAAATCTTTGAATATAAAAGAGGGTGACGGGAAAAAATCGGTGGATCTCGAAAATGCGTCAAGCACGGAAGATGCTCCTGTTGTGAAAATTTTTGCTGACACGCTTCGCGAGGCAGTGCAAAGCAGGGCATCCGACATTCATATCGAACCACAGGAAAAAAGCGTCCGTATTCGTTTTCGCGTTGACGGCGATTTGCGACAGGAAGCATCGCTTCCTCCCGAACTTGCCCAGCCGATCATATCACGCGTAAAAGTTATTTCTAATTTGAAAATTGACGAAACGCGCACGCCTCAGGACGGACGATTTCGTGCAAAGATATTCAATAAAGATATCGACTTCCGTGTTGCGACATTTCCGACGCCGCTTGGCGAAAAAGTCGCTATTCGCGTACTCGATCCTTCGACCGGCCTTAAGAGTTTCGACAATCTTCAATTCCTTTATCGGAACCTTGAAATAGTAAAAGAAGGTCTCAAAAAACCATTCGGTATGATTCTTATTACGGGTCCGACCGGTTCTGGTAAGACGACAACGCTCTATGCGTTTCTCCAGACATTGAACAATGATTCGGTGAACATCGTGAGTTTGGAAGACCCCGTCGAGTATTTTGTGGCAGGCGTCAATCAATCACAGGTGCGGCCGGAGATAGGATATGATTTTGCGTCTGGTTTGCGTGAAATTTTGCGACAAGATCCCGATGTTATTATGGTTGGTGAAATTCGTGATGCGGAAACTGCTGGACTTGCCGTGCAAGCGGCGCTTACGGGACACGTTGTCCTCTCAACATTGCATACCAACAATGCGGCTGGCGTCATTCCGCGGCTCATTGATATGAAGGTGGAACCGTTTCTTCTTCCGGTGTCGCTTAATCTTATGATTTCACAGCGACTCGTTGGGCTTCTTTGTTATAACTGTAAAGCCCAGGAGACGGCGCCTCAAAATATGCAGGACGTCATACGAAAATCACTTCAGGAATTGCCCGAGGAGGTGCGTTCGAAATATCCGGAGCCGTATCAGATTTATCGTGGAAAGGGATGTCCCATTTGCAAAGGAAAGGGGATTCTTGGCAGAGAATCGATTTTTGAAGTTTTCAAGATGACGCCGGCGCTTGAGGATATCATCAACTCAAGTCCGAGTGCGCAAAAAATAACAAAAGAGGCAAAGAATCAGGGAATGCTTACCTTGCGACAGGACGGCGTTCTAAAGGCACTCGAAGGTCTTGTTTCCATAGAGGAAGTGGTCCGCATAACAGACGACGAGTAAGAATAATCAAATCATTACCTTATTATCATCCCGGATAATTGCGTAAAAAATACCCCCTCTGTCATCCTGGACAAGGGCGTTTCGCCCGCAATCCAGGACCCAGGTTCTCTTTTTCCTAATTAAATTAAATACGAATTAGTCCTGGATCCTGGATACTCCGACCAAGGGGTCGGAGTATCCAGGATGACAAAAACATATTTTAATTTATCCCCATTTTATAAATCCGATTATGGTATAATAACCGTAATGATCAAGAAATCAAAAATTTTTGTTCTTGTCCTTTTGGGATTTGCGCTTGGCGCCGGCATTTCGCTTTATGTCCAGGTGTACGCCGGATCGCTCACGCCGCCGGGAACGCCTGCCTCGACCATGAATGCGCTTTCCGATATTACGGGATCGGGTTTTTCTACATCGGTTAATTCATTAACTGCTATCAGCGCATCGTTAACGGCGGTGAGTTCATCGGTATCAACGATTAATTCGTCAGTTTCTAATATTAGCATCGATGCTAATTCAATGACTGCCAATAATGGCATGTACAATAATAAAATAATCGCAATGAATCCTCCTGCGGCGTATACCGAAGTCTGTTTCAAAAACAGCGGCACAACGTATGATAGCCATACAGCAAATGCGGCAACCGGAGGAGGGAATTGCTCCGTCGGCGATACCGGCTACATCATCGAACAGGCGCAACGCTCCGCCCAATATTGGACTCAGGCTCGTCAGATTTGTCTTCAATACAACATGCGACTTCCCGAGGCATTTGAGTGGCAGCTTTCCTGCAACAATGCCGGCACCTGGAGTATGTCTACAATGACGACCGTCGGGGAATGGGCAGGCAATACCACTATTCCCACGTCCAATATTACCAATCGCGGCATTACCGCGTTGCGGATCGGTGATGGTGGTTGTAATTATGGCAGTATGGGCTGGGTCGCTTACGGTACCGGCACTGAGGACTCACTCAATTTCCGTTGCGCTCGATAGAAAAGATTTCTGATGTTTTAGAAAAAAGAGCGACATAAAAAGTCGCTCTTTTGATATCTATTATTGTTTGTCTTTTCCTCTTTCATCCTGACGAAGGTCAGGATCTATGCTTTAAGAATTTTTCATGATCAAATTAAATGCGGAGATGGGAAGCATGGATAGTCCCGCCAAGTGGGACTATGACAAAAGAAAGAAGAAACATGACATATTGTTGTCATAGTCCGATTTAGTCGGACTATCCACACTTTCATTATCCATAAATTTTATTTTTCTGTGGTATGATAAGCTCAATGAATATGAAAAAAACAAAAGATTTTCTGTTGAAAAATCTCAAGCTTATATCCCTCAGTATTCTTATAGGCTCAAGCGCATGCGTGATTGCGGTTTTTGCGTTTTCAAGTCCTGGTGCAAATAATCCACCGAACGGCAATCCTACCTTCTGGCTCTTGAGCGGAACCAATATGTATTACTCAGGAGGGAACGTGGGGATAGGAATAACGAATCCGGGGCAAAAGTTTGAAGTGAATGGCAACGTATCGTCAACGGGGCTTTGTCTTGGGGGAGCGTGCAATACCTCTTGGCCAAACGGAGATGTTGCAGATATAAAATGGGTCGCAAAAAATACGTGTCCAACCGGCTGGATTAAGGCGAATGGCGCAGCAGTATCGCGTACCACCTATGCATCTCTGTTTTTGGCGATCAGCACGACCTATGGCGTCGGCGATGGTTCTACCACGTTTAATCTTCCCGATATGAGAGGATATTTCGTGAGGGGATGGGATGACGGTGCCGGAGTGGATTCAGGAAGGAGCTTTGGAACAACACAAGCCGATGATTTGAAGTCTCATCAACACACTACTCCTACGGGAAACGCGGTTTATACCGCTGGAAACGGAGGAAACCAATATGCGGTTTATGTTTCTTCAGGAGCCGTTACGGGCTTTACTGGCGGCACCGAAACTCGTCCCAAAAATATTGCTTTTTTGGGTTGCATAAAATACTAACAAGCATCTCAGAATATTACTGATTGTAAGTTTTTTCGTTTCACCGCTCGACAAGTAGGATAAAGATGCTTTTCTCCTCTTTTTGATAAACAATACGGAGATCCCCCTTTCTTATCCGAAAAATATCATCTCTTCCTTTGAGTTTTTTAATATCCAATCCTTTTGTGTTGCCGGACAAAAGCTTTACGAGAATATCTTTTATGCGTTCCCGCTCTTGCGGGCTTAGTTTCTTAAGCGCTTTTTGAATAGCATCCATGGATTTTTATAGGCGGGACAGTAGGTCGGCAATAGGAACTCCTCCTTTTTTGATCTTGGTGAAGTCGATGACTGATTCCCAAAGATCGGCATCTTCCTCGAGAGGAGAGATCTTAAATACCGGTTTTGACTTTCGGACTATGATAAAAGAATCTCCTTCTTTTACCTTGGAGATATACGACTCTATGTTTTCTCGCAGTTCTTTAAGACCGACAATGGTGCTGTGTTTCATGTTTCCAAGTTTATCTTAAGATAACCTTGCTGTCAATGGATTATAAATGTATTATGACGCAAGGAATATTAAAAAATTATAAAGAAATTTTGGACGTACGATGTCCGATTGGCGATGTGACAAACGCCAGAAAATCATATATCATCTAAGTATTATTTTTATGCGTCAATCACAATTATTCACGAAGATAGAGCGCAATGCGCCAAAAGACGAAACGACTGCGAATGCCCAGCTTTTGTCGCGTGCGGGGTTTGCTTCGAAGCTTATGGCGGGGACATACAGCTATTTGCCGCTTGGCTTGCGTGTTTTGCGGAAAATAGAAAATGTTGTTCGTGAAGAAATGGACGCGTTGAATGCCGAAGAAATTTTGATGCCGATGCTGCATCCGAAAAGCATTTGGACCGCCACCGGTGGATGGGACAAAATTGATGTCCTCTTCAAGCTGAAAAGCAGGACGGAAAAAGAATATGCGCTCGGGCAGAGCGAAGAGGAAGTGGTAGTGCCGCTTGTTATGAAGTACGTGATGACGTATCGAGATTTGCCGCGGGCGGTCTACCAGATTCATTGGAAATTCAGGGATGAACTTCGTTCAAAATCGGGGCTTTTGCGTGGCATCGAATTTCTCATGAAAGATATGTATAGTTTTCATGAGAACCAGGAAGATTTTGATCAATTTTATGCAAGAGCAAAAGAATCATATTTGAAGATTTATAAACGGCTTGGACTTGTTGCAAAGGCAACAGAAGCGTCCGGCGGTTCGTTTACTGAAAAAATATCATATGAATTCATGGTGCTTACCGACGCCGGCGAAGATGATATTTTATATTGCGATGCGTGCGACTACTGCGTGAATATTGAAGTTGCGAAGTGTGAAGAGGGAAGCGTATGTCCGAAATGCGGAGAGAAAGGACTTGCGAAAGCGCGCGCTTCGGAAGTCGGCAATGTATTTGATCTTGGACAGAAATATGGAAAAGATTTCGATCTTTCATTTGTAAATCGCGATGGCAAAAAACAGCATGCGATTGTTGGATGTTATGGCGTCGGCATCTCGCGGCTTATGGGTGTAATTGTTGAAAAATATAATGATGAAAATGGCATTCTGTGGCCGGAAGCGGTTGCGCCGTTTCATGTACATCTTTTGGCGTTAGGTGGTGTCGATGGCGAAGAAATGTATAAAACTTTACAAACCGCCGGCGTGGAAGTACTTTATGATGATAGGGATGCATCAGCGGGAGAAAAATTTGCTGAAGCTGATCTCATCGGTATTCCGTGGCGGATAGTGGTGAGCTCGAAGACTGGAGATGGGATGGTGGAAATAAAACGACGCGGCGAGAAAGAAACGAAAGTAGTGACAATACAAGAGGCGATAAAAATCGTGAAACGAGAAAATGTTTAATAAAAATACAAAGACTGGATGCGCGGATCCCGGCCTCCGCCGGGATGACAACGAAGTACTGCTGAACAATTAACTAACAACTGACACATGACTTTCTTTAATTCTATTTTCAAAGATATCGGCATCGATCTTGGTACGGCAAACTCAGTTATTTATTTCAAAGATCGCGGCATTGTCGTGAACGAGCCTTCGGTTGCAGCGATGAATACCAAGACCAATCACATTCTTGCAGTTGGTGACGATGCGAAGAAAATGCTTGGCAGGACACCATCGCATATTTCTGTCGTTCGTCCGCTCGTGAATGGCGTGGTGTCGGATTTCGAAATGACCGAGGAAGTGCTTCGCCACCTTCTTGATCGTCCGAAATCGCATCCTATTATTTCCTATCGTCGTGCCGTGCTTGCGATTCCGAATCATCTTACGGAAGTGGAGCAGAAATCGGTTGAAGATGCCGCATTGAATGCCGGTTGCTCGAAAGTGTATCTTATGGAATCTCCGATTGCTGCGGCGTTGGGCGCGGGTCTTCCGATTGATATTCCCGAGGCGAGCGTCATTGTTGATATCGGCGGTGGCACGACAGATATTGCCGTCATCTCAATGGGAGGTACCGTCATTTCGAAAACGTTGAAAGTTGCCGGCGATCGTTTTAATGAAGATATTATTCGATTTGTTCGCGAAGAATTCCATCTTGCGATAGGGGAGTCAACCGCCGAATTTGCAAAAATTGCCGTTGGATCGGCGGTTCCACTCGATGAAAGAATGGAAGTTCTGATTCGGGGTCGTGATATGAGTACTGGTTTACCGAGAGAAATCGGAATAAAGAATAATCATGTCCGTGTCGCGATTGCGAAGTCGCTTCGTTTTATCACAGATGCTGTCCGCGAAACCATAGAAGAAACACCGCCCGAACTTGCAGGAGATATTTTGCGGCAAGGAATTACGCTATGTGGCGGTGGCGCGCTTTTGCGTGGCCTTGATCAGTTGTTGCAGAAAGAAACTGGCGTTGCGGTTCGAATTGCCGACGATCCGTTGCTGTGTGTCGCGCGCGGCCTTGGCGTAATCATCGAAAACTTTGATTCCCGTCGCGGATTACTCGATAATCCATTGAAGCCATTGTTTATCAATCTTTAGTACGAATCCTTATTTATATATTTGAAGTGAAAAAGAAATACGATTGGTTTTTATGTTTTTGCATTATCACTCTCGTAATTCTTATTTTTTGCGCACCGTCACTTGGGTGGCAGATGCGGCAATGGTTCAATTTACAGAGCGAGCAGCAATCGGATCAGAATAACTTGATTTCGGAAAATAGTGTGCTCAAAGCGCAAATTGCCGAGCTTCAAACCATTAAATCGCAATTACCGAATATGCCACAGAACACTATTCGTGCAATGGTATATTCCCGCTACCCGATGAATTTCAAAAATGAGATTCTCGTTGATGTGGGAAAAAATGAGGGTGTTATACAAGGGAAAGCAGTGCTTTTCAATGGTGTTTTTATTGGAAGGGTTGAGGAGGTTTTTTCCGATTCTGCTCTTGTGCAAACCGTTTTTGATGGAAATTTTAAGATGCCGGTACGGATTGGATCATCTGGCTATGATGCGCTTCTTACGGGAGGAACTTTTCCAAAAGCAGGATCTATTTTGAAAAATGCACCTGTAAAAAGGGGAGATATTATTATTACTGCTGATTCTGGTTTTTCATATGGTCTACCCATTGGGACGGTTCATGATGTTGGCATTTCCTCCGATAATCTTTTTGAGGAGGCAACTATCGATTTTGCGTATGACGCGAATAACATACAAACAGTTGTGATTGAGAAGTGATAAGAAATGCAAATGTTAAAATTCTTATCCGGACTCATCATTTTTGCCATTGCCTGCGTATTGCAATTTTCTCTTATGATTGGCACTACGCTTAATTTTGTCTTTGCGACGCTTATCGCATTTGCTTTCATTTTTGGTTTTTGGGAAACTCTCTTTTTTATTCTTGCGGGAGTTTTTATGATAAACTGGCAACCCGCGCCAAGTATCGCTCTTATAGTATTTGCGACTGCGCCGCTTTTAACATATATTTTTCGTATTATTTTCCGATGGGAAACGTGGATTGGTGCAGTCGTTTCATTATTTTCTGGGTTTCTCATTCTGTATTTCATAACGGCGCCGAAATTCATCATCGTCGCGATGCCGTTATTTCTTCTTGATCTTTTTATTGGATTAATATTTGGTTTTCTCGTTTTTTTCTTGATGCATCGTATATTTGGAAATAGCTCATAAACGAAATTATTACTATGTTTTGGCACAAAAGACACAAGAGAATGCTTGCCTTTGAAGAATCATTGAATGATGAGTGGGATCGTGATGCCGGTATGCGCGAGGTTCCACTTGGAGACTCATCGTTTTTCTATCTTGGTCTTGCGATTGCGGCTATTGCGATTGCGGTTGCCGTGCAAATCATAATTCTTGGCATGAATGGAGCATATTATGATGTGCGGGCTTCGGCGAATGCAAAACAATCAAAAACGATATCGGCCCCTCGGGGAATTATTTATGATCGAAATGGAATGGTTCTCGCTGATAATAAGGCGGCATTTGCAGCAATACTCGATCCGCGTGAGTTTCTGGAAAATAAAAACATTCAAACAAGTACTCTCGCCGCAATCCAAAATATTTTTAGTATTTCATCCGATGATGTGTGGTTACTCGTGAACCAGGGGAGCGCTGATGATTTTGCAACACCAATCGTTTTGAGCGAAAACGTCAGTCAGAATCAGCTTGTAAATCTTCAGGCGCTCAACCTTCCCGCTATTATCATCAAGGGTGATTTCGAGCGTGACTATCCGGCGGGGTTGGCATTTTCGACGGTTCTTGGATATACGGGGCGCGTGAACGGCAATGATATCAAAAAAAACCCGCAGCTCGGCAATAGCGATTTTATTGGAAAGACTGGGTTGGAATTGTTTTATAATGATGCGATGCAAGGAATACCGGGAGTGAGCATTGCTTTCCGAAATGCCCAAGGATCGATATTGACCGAGGAAGTGAAGTCTCAGCCGACGATTGGAAAAGCGCTTCATCTTACAATTGATGGGAAATTGCAGTCATATTTTTATTCGCGATTAAAGAGTGGTCTTTCGGTTCTTGGGCGGCGCATAGGAGCTGGTATTGTGATGAATCCTCAGACTGGAGAGGTGTTGTCTCTTGTGAATCTGCCTGGTTTTGATAATAACGCTTTTTCGAAGTCGGGAAATGCGACGGAAGTGCAAAATCTTTTATCATCTTCCGACGAGCCGCTTTTTGATCGTGCGATAAGCGGACTCTATAATCCTGGATCCACCATTAAGCCGCTTGTCGCTGTGGCAGCGCTTCATGACGGCGTCATTAATTCGACACGTCAAATTTTTTCTCCTGGATATCTTATGGTTCCGAACCCGTACAATTCTTCCGCGCCAAGTCGTTATCTTGATTGGAAGTATCAAGGGAATGTGGATGTCTATTCTGCAATTGCGCAATCGTCGGACGTTTATTTCTATATCGTTGGCGGTGGATCGCCGGCAATGAGCACGCCTCTTTTGAATGATATAAGCGATTATGGAATTAGTGGGCTTGGCATCAGTCGTTTGTATGGCTGGTGGAAGGAATTTAACCTTGGAACATTAACGGGAATTGATATGCCCGGTGAGGGGGTTGGGTTTCTCCCGACGCCTGACTGGAAAAAGAAAAAAATGGGAACATCGTGGCTTTTGGGAGATACCTATAACGTATCGATTGGGCAAGGAGATTTATTGTTAACGCCGATTCAGCTTTTGAACTATATCGACGCCATTGCGAACGGCGGGATGATATATCAGCCATTTTTGAATGCATCGTCTTCGCCGAAAATCGTAAAAGATCTTTCGTCGCTTTTGCCTGAGATAAAAGAAGCACAAAAAGGAATGCGTGCAACAGTGACGTCGCCCGCAGGAACCGCTCACACCATGAATGATTTGCCGTTTTCCGTGTGTGCAAAAACCGGCAGCGCACAGATTAAAAACAACAGCCAGGAAAATGCATTTTTTGTCGGATATGCGCCATGCGATAATCCGCAGATTGCCATTCTTGTTCTTATTGAAAACTCAAGGGACGGGAGTTTAAATGCGGTTCCGGTAGCAAAAGATGTCTTGAATTGGTATTATGAAAACAGAATAAAAACCAAAAAATAAATTCTATTTAAATTTATGTCGGAACTTCGTCAGGATATCACTTCGGGGGATTGGGTTATTATTGCAACGGGCCGCGCGAAAAGGCCTCGTTTTTTGGATGAGCAAAAAAAGCCACGCACGGCATCTCCTATAGAAAATTGTCCGTTTGAGGATCTTCAGAAATCGGGCAATTGGCCTCCGATCATTGCGTATCCCAATGAAAAGAATTGGCAGGTGGTACTTCTTCCGAATAAATATCCGGCACTTTCCGGCGAAGAATCGCGTTGCGCTGAATCTTCTCTTTGTGGAATCTATCACCGAGAAGACGGAAGGGGATATCATGATATTGTTGTTACTCGTGATCATGTGAAAAATTTTGCTGACGTGAGCCCTGTAATGGCACGGAACATTTTTGATGTTTTTCAGGAGCGGCATCGCATAATGGCAAAAGATTCGTGCAATGCCTATATTTCTACGTTTTGTAATTGGGGAGCTTCGGTCGGCGCCTCGATAGGACATCCTCACTATCAACTTCTTACGCTTCCTATTATTCCGCCTCATATCGTTCGTTCACTTGCAGGATCCAAGGCATATTTCAAAAAAAATCATCGTTGTGTGCGATGTGATGTTATTCGCGAAGAACGTAAACATAAAAAACGAGTTATTGCAGAAAACGAATACGCTATAGCATTTACGCCATATGCTTCGAAAAGCCCTTTTGAAGTGAGTATTTTTCCGAAAAAACATTTTCCTGCTTTTGGAGAAACGCCAAAAAAGGTTGTCTATGGGGCAGCGGCGCTTTTGCAGCTGGTATTGCGTCGGGTGAGAAAGCATGTGAACGATCCCGATCTCAATTTCTTTATTCATGGAGCGCCGTTCGAGCGAAGCAAATATCCTTATCATCACTGGCATATTGAAATTGTCCCGAGGATTTCCGTCTTTGGTGGATTCGAGTATTCGACGGAAATTGACATCAATGTTGTCGACCCCGATATGGCAGCCGCGATGTTGCGTGGAGAAAAAGTAGTATAGCTTATATGATTAGAAAAATTATAAAACATAAGGTCGTTGGTGGTGCCTGTTGCACTGCTATTGGAATCGTACTTGCTGGTCTTTTGATGGCATATTTCGGATTATGGGACGCTGGGAATGGGCCGTTGATAATTCATTTTAACGATATGAATGGCATTACCAATATCGGGAATCTTTGGGATATCATATTGATGGGAATATTGGGCCTCATCGTTACGTTCATAAACTTTTTTATCGCGATGGAATTGGAAGAGCGGGATCGATTTTTAGGAAAAGTGGTCGCGGCGGCGTCGGTAATGTTTGCTGTCTTGCTTTTTATTTCTTTTGCGGCTATACTCAACATCAATTGAAACCGTATAAATATCACCCTGGACAAGGACATTTTGCCCGCGCTACGCCATTGGCTTCGGCGGGGTGAGCCCAGAATCCAGGTTTCTGATTTATAATCATCATGAAAAACGACTTTGCAGTAATACAAACGGGTGGGAAACAATACAAGATTTCCGCTGGACAGAAAATAAAAGTAGAGAAACTCGGCATTATTGAAGGCGAGGCGGTTGTTTTCGATAAGGTGCTTTTGAAGTGTGAGGGCGGTAAGGTGACTATTGGCGCACCGTATCTTCCTGGAGTTACCGTTGAAGCGAAACTTGTAAAAAATGGCCACGAACGGACCAAGATCGTTTTCAAATATCATTCAAAAACGAGATTTCGAAAGAAGAAAGGACATCGCCAACTTTACTCGGAAGCTGAGATCGTAAAGATATAGAATGTAAAAAAAAGAAGCAGAAATGCTTCTTTTTAGTTTTTATTATGGAATATTGCTGCTTTTGTAATTCTGAACTTGATTCAGACCTCATGCTTTGAATTTTCCTGATATTGGAAGCATGGATCCTGGCCTTCGCCAGAATGACAAACTAAAACAGCTTTTCTTCGTCAACGTCTTCCTCCGGCTTTTCGAGTAATGGCGTTTCGAGATTTAATTCTTCGCCAGTAATGCGATAAATATCTTTATCTATTTTTCTGAATTCTTTTCCGCCGGCATTATATGCAGAAACCGTGGCACCGAGGTTTTTTCCAAGTTTATTCATATATTCCTGATAGCTTTTTATGTGTTTACCAAGCTCTTCGACGCGTACACCGATTTTTTTTGCCGCTTCTTCGATGTGGAGCGCTTTCAATCCTTGAAGCACCGTCTGAAGGTAGGCAAGGAATGTGGTGGGGGAGACGACAATCACTTTTTTCTTACCGGCGGCATATTCGATAAGATCGACATTGGTTGATTTCAATGTGCCGATTTTGTTAATCAAAAGATCGTAATAAACTGCTTCCGAAGGAATAAACATGAATGCAAAATCAAGCGTGCCTTCTTCTGGCTTCACATATTTTGCGGTTTCATCAATGCGGGTTTTGAGATCGTTATAGAATGCGGTTTCATATCGTTCGCGTTCGGTCTTATCGCCTGCTTCGAGAAAACGATTATAATTTTCCAGACTGAATTTTGAGTCGATAGGAATTATTCCGTCTTTGGTGATGACAACAGCATCGACAATCGTGCCATCTTTAAATTCATATTGCATTTTATAGACGCCTGGCGGAAGGACGTTTTTCAAGACGGTTTCGAGATAGTATTCCCCGAGTACGCCGCGCTGTTTTGGATTTTTAAGGATGTCCTGGAGGTTTTTGAGGTCGTTCGCGACGTTTGCCATCTGCCGCTGTCCTTCGCCGACTTTCACAAGTTCTTGTGTGATTTCTTTTACGATTTTTGCACTTTCGCCGAATTGATCACGAATTGCTTTCGATGATTCGCCGAGCTTTGTGTCCATCGTGCGCGTAAGCTCGTTCATCTGATTTTGCAGTTGTTTTTGCTGATCTTGGATTTGATTTTGAAGGAGTAATAATGACTGATCGTCAGGCTTTTTTTCCGATTGTTTTTTGAGTGTCTCGAAAATAACCCAAAATCCGGCCGCAACAACAACGAGGATGGTGATAAAAAAGAATAGTTCCATATGGGTCTATGATAGCATTTTCTGTTTTTTTCTGCCTGATTTTCGTTTTCTTATTATGTCATCTCGTTTTCTTCTCAGGGCGGATCCGCCTCTGGCGGAAAAATGGCATCCAGGCTCGTGCTTTGATAATACGATTCAAATCTATGTTGGTCCGGTGCCTGGATATGCTGTATCAGATCTTTATATAGGATGGACGGGGGTGTTTTCATTGGAAGCAGAAGAGGTCAGATAGTCCATTTTTGTTCAAAATAAGCTTGACGCAAGCGTTTTCGTGCTTTATACTCTCTAATATTATGTTGGCTATAAAATTACAGCGTGTTGGAAGAAAGCATCAACCGAGCTATCGGCTGGTTACTGCCGTCAAGAAATCGAAAATGGCAGCTCCTCCAGTTGAAGATCTTGGATCGTATAATCCTGGCACTAAGGCGGCGGCTTTCAAGAAAGAGCGTGTTTTACACTGGATTTCTGTAGGCGCTCAGCCAACCGTGACAGCTCATAATCTTCTCGTAAAACACGGAATCATTTCCGCCCCGAAAAAAGCAGTAAAGATGAAGGCGGCTCCCGTAAAAGAAGCAGTTCCTGCAGAATAAATACTAAAAAGAGAATTTAAAATCTGTTTTAAAGAAAGGTCGATTATTTGATGACAAAGCAATTCTATCGAATTGTAGGTCATTGAAAAAAGAAAGAAAAATCAGTACATCTATGCCGAATACATCTGCTGCTCCCGAACAGGAATTTCTCGAATATTTGGTGAAGTCACTTGTCGATCATCCGGATGATGTGGTTGTGGAACGGAAGGTTGATGAACGGGGCGTTTTGCTTTCTCTTCGTGTAAACTCCTTGGACATGGGTCAAGTAGTTGGTCGCGAAGGCGTTACTGCACAAGCTCTCCGCCTACTTTTGAGAATCGTTGGCGTGAAGAATAATGCCCACGTGAATCTGAAGATTGAGGAGCCCGAGGGAAGTACACGCGCGCCACGACAGGAACGAACCGAACCGACTGCATAGAAGATATATTTACAAATAAATACCGCGTTATCCTATCTCTGGATAACGCGGTATTTATTTGTATCGTCTATTATTTAGATCCCGGACAAACGCTCGTAGGCTCGCGTTTTCCGGGACGACAGAATTTCTAAGCTCCTTTGTCGCAAAGAAATTCTAGTCGCTTGTATTGAGGCGTTTTTAGATGTACAATAGACCTGTTTCCGAATAGGCTTTTGAATCATATTGTAAGAATTTCGAGCGAGGCGAGGCAAAAAATTTTCAGCATATACGGAGTATCTGTTGAAAAATTTCTGTAAAGCCGTAGCCGAAATTCTTGCAAGAGGGACAAAATGTTATTCGGAAACAGGTCTAACAATTCCGTTAAATCAAGTAATAAAAATCATGCTTTCATATACTGATCTTACCAAGGGAGTCTTGTTTATTCTGGATGGCGCTCCATATGAAGTTTTGGAGACGCATTTTTTGCGCATGCAGCAGCGGAAAGCGGTGGTGCAGACGAAAATCCGCAACTTAATAACGGGAAAGATTTTGGATAGAAATTATCAAGCAAGCGATACTTTTGAGGAAGCTGAAATAGAACGGAAACAGGCACTTTTTATCTATGAAAACAAGGGAGAATATTGGTTTACTGAAGAAGGAAATCCGAAAAACCGCTTTTCGCTCAGCGCTGAAGTTATGGGAGAGCGTGGAAAATTTTTGAAACCAAATACGAAAGTATCGACGACATTATTTGATGACAAAGTTATTAAAGTTGAGATTCCCATTAAAATGGACTTTAAAGTTGTGGAAGCCCCTCCGGCGATTCGTGGTAATACGGCGCAAGGCGGTACGAAGCAAGTGGTGCTTGAGGGTGGAGCAAAGGTGAATGCACCGCTTTTTATCAATGAAGGCGACATGATTCGAATCAATACCGAAACAGGAGAATACACGGAACGAGTATAGAGAATTATTGAATATTCACCCCCTATTTCTCTGTTTTTTGTCACCCCGGCGAAGGCCGGGGTCTATGCTTCCAATCTTCTAATTTTAAGAATATGGATTCTCCGACCAAGTCAGAGGATGATATAATTAAAGTACTCATGAAAAAAATTCTTAGAAAGAAAACCGTCTTCGTAGGCATGTCCGGTGGAGTGGACTCGTCCGTTGCGGCATTCCTTTTGAAAAAAGAAGGCTATAATGTCGTCGGCGTTTTTATGCGTTGTTATAATCTCGATGGATGCTCTGATCGTGATGCCGAAGATGCGCGACGAGTTGCAGAGCATATCAACATCTCTTTTTATGTATGGGACTTTGAAGAGGATTATAAAAAACGCGTGGTGGAATATATGATTGATGGTTATCGGTGTGGCATTACGCCGAATCCCGACGTAATGTGTAATAGAGAAATCAAGTTTGGATTGTTTTTTGAAAAAGCGATTGCTGCTGGCGCAGATTATGTGGCAACAGGGCACTATTTAAAAATAAAAAAGAGTAGATTGGGTAGCTACGAGCTTTTTGAGGCGAACGATTCAAATAAGGATCAATCGTATTTTCTTTGGACATTGACACAGAAGCAGTTACAGAGCTGTCTTTTTCCGATTGGGAAATATAAAAAATCGGAAGTGCGCGTGATTGCGCGGAAGGCAAAGCTCCCAACAGCAGAAAAAAAAGATTCTCAAGGGATTTGTTTTTTGGGTAAAATATCACTTGTTGATTTTTTGAAACGCTCTATTCCGGAAAAGAAAGGCGCGCTTATGACAATGGACGGGACAGTGGTAGGGGAGCATTCCGGCGCGACATTTTATACTATCGGACAACGCCATCTTGGCGTACCTTATAAAACACTGAATAGTGGGAATAAAAATCAGAAACCGTTCTATGTTGTGGAAAAGAATATAGAGAAAAACATAGTAACCGTTGTCGAGGGTAGTGATAGTGTCGCGTTATATAAAAAGGATATTGAACTTGTTGATGTAAATCTCATTTCCAAATTACAAATTTCAGATGATGGAATTTCGGTTTTTGCCCGTGTTCGTTATCGTCAGCCGCTTTCAAAAGCAAAAATTCTTTTTGATAAAAGAAAAGGGGCGCTGCTTTTTTTCGATAAGCCGCAAAAATTTGTTGCCAAAGGACAGTCAGTCGTGTTTTATTCAAAGAATGGAAAAATGCTTGGCGGAGGAATAATTATATGAAAACGACAGTTATTCTTCATAATATTAGAAGTGTTTATAATGTTGGTTCGATTTTTCGTACCGCCGATGCGGCCGGCGTCGAAAAAATATATTTATGTGGCATTACGCCCGCGCCGCATGATCGACTTGGAAATTTACGCAAAGACTTTGCGAAAGTCGCACTGGGGGCAGAACGCTATATTGCATGGGAAAACAAAAAAAGTACGGCACGAACAATCGTGGCGTTAAAAAATGACGGATGGAAAATTTTTGCAATTGAACAATCCATGGCGTCCGAGCCATTTAATTTACTAAAGGGGAAAATGTCGAATTCTAAAATTGCATTGATTCTTGGCGATGAGGTGCGTGGCCTACCACCATCTATTTTAAAGCTTGCTGATAAAATCCTTGAAATTCCGATGCGCGGTGCGACGATTCAAGACATGCGTCATCCGAAGCATACAAAAAAGGGAAAAGAATCATTAAACGTAGCAGTTGCGTTTGGTGTTGTTGTTTTTGGGATGCAGAAACGATGAACGATATTGTCTGCTGTTTATGGGGTACTATTCAAAAACTTTCTTCTTGTCATGCCGGCGAAGACCGGTATCTATGCTTCCAGTCTTTTTCTTAAATTTCTTTCCGTCCGTGGTGGACCCTCTTTGAGAGGAAAAGCGTGGATCCCGGGCCAAAGCCCGGGACGACAGAAGGGAACATCTTTTTTTGGTTTTCGAACAACGCCTATCTATGACGACAGAAAGGCAGAAAAGGAGTATTCTTATAGAAAATGATCCCTAAAAAAATCATGATAATAATAGTAGGTGTTGCATTCCTTTGTGTCATTTTTGGGGTTTTCGGTATTTGGAGCTTTGTTTTTTCACATGCGAATCCACCGCTTTATAAGACTCAGATTACCATTAAAAATTTAGTTTTTTCCGCGGAGGTTGCATCATCGACCGTGGCGCGGGCACGTGGACTTTCGGGGCGTGATGGCCTTCGAGAAAACGAAGGAATGCTTTTTCTTTTCAACTATTCGAGTATTCAAAATTTTTGGATGAAAGATATGAAGTTCCCGATTGATATCATTTGGATTGGTGGTGGAAAAGTTTTAGGATTTATAGAAAACGCTTCCACACCAGGAGCCGATATGCCTTTCTGGAAGCTGAAGATTTATTCATCGCCCAAAAATGTTGATACGGTATTCGAGGTAAATGCTGGTACAGTTGCAAAGGGCAATATTAAAATAGGTGATTTGGCGAATATATCTATTACGAAGTAACATTTTGATTTGCGATATCAGCACGCATTCGGTCATCGTCCGATTTCAGTCGGACGACCCACGCTTTTATATTTTGCATTTCCACTTTGTCATCCCGACGGAGGTCGGGATCCATGCTTTTTATTCTTTCCCTTTTTCGTCTCGACACCGAATTAAGTTCAACATAAGCTCCGGCCGACACCTACGCTTTTAAAATGAAGAGAAAAGAGAAGATTAGAAGCGTGGATCCCGGGCCAGGCCCGGGATGACAGACGGATGAACGAATCTCATTCTTGTCGATTTATAACTTATCCCCAATCCCATTTTGCCCCCCCCCGATCTATGCTATAATAATTCCATTATGAATATGCACAAACATTTGTCATCGTCCGTGTCCACAAGAAAAGGTTTCACCCTCCCGCGCACCGTGACCTCTGAAAGAGGTTTTACGTTGATCGAACTCCTTGTTGTCATCTCCATTCTTGCCATCCTCATGATGGTGGTCCTCATCACGGTAAATCCCATAGAGCTCCTCAAACAATCAAGAGATACAAACCGTCTCTCAGATCTTCAATCCATGAGATCAGCCATTGATCTTTTCATGGCCGATACTGCAGGAACCAAATCACTCGGAACCTCAACCATAACCTATCTTTCCCTCATTGATCCCTCAGCAACCACAACCGCAGGTACTGACTGTTCAGGTCTTGGTTTTCCCGCAGGAGGCTCTTTCCATTGTGCCGCATCATCAACCGCAACCAGATCAGATGGTACTGGCTGGCTTCCTATCAATCTCACCCAGATATCATCAGGCAATCCCATCTCGTCCCTCCCCAAAGATCCTATCAATTCCTCATCCTC
>CAIWCR010000027.1 GCA_903911245.1 uncultured Parcubacteria group bacterium
ACAGCCGATCATTCAAAAATTGGAAGCTGCCGGTATTCCAATTGAGACGCAGAAACATGCCGATGGATTGATGCATATCAAGGCAATCGTTACGGACAAGGCATACGCGATGGGAAGTTATAATTGGACGGAGTCGGCGACGGTTGCAAATGATGAGCTTTTGGAAATCGGGACGGACAATAATATTCGCGTCGAATATAACGATATTATTAAAAAAATATTAACCACAAATAGGAACGGAGAGGCAGAAAATATTTCGAGTGCAAGTATTGTGGGCGCGCAAAGCGAAAGTAGGAAAACGAGTGGGGTGGCCGGAAAGATATATTCCTATATTGATGCAGAAAAACATATCGGACAAAGCGTAACCATAGAGGGCACTCCAATTAATGTTTATAAATCCTCCGGCGGCATGATATTTTTCGATTATTGTAAAAGTTATAAAACATGTCCTTTCGGTGCGGTGATTTTTTCATTGGACACATCGAAATTCAAAAATATCTTGCAATATAAAGGTAAAATGATTGATATTGTCGGCGTAATCAAAAGTTATGGCGGTAGGGCGGAAATGGTAATAAATGATCCAAGGCAGATAATGGTTAGATAGTGTTTGTTTGCGTGAATGCTGTTCATAAAATATCCTTATGATATGTATAAGCCGCTTTCAAAAACAATTTCATGGACGCATCACGCGCTCGCAAAGATGAATTTTTATAAACTCTCCAAGCCACGCGTGTTACGCGTACTTCATTCGCCGAAACGAATTGAGGAAGGCGTTGCGCCCAAAACGGTTGCAATGATGCAACCTGTTTCTGTATTTGCCCGAGGCGGATCTGTATCGGGCGGAAAAGCTCAGGTGCGAACTCCTTTGAACTCAAATCGAGTTTGGAATATTGGAATGAAAAAAGAAGAAGATTGGACGCAGGAAATCTGGGTGATGATAGAAGACGCGCCTGACGGCCGTGTCATCATCAGCGCGTGGCGATATCCCGGAAAAACAAAGCCGAAAAGTGAATCGTCGCTTGCTAAAATGCGCGAGGAATATCAATCGTTTGTCGCGCGACAAACACAAGACGAGGGCATCAAAAAACGCAAAAAGGTAGTATAATGAAAGCTCGATAAAATTATAGGCAATTTATACATACTATGATCATTACAAGTCCTGTCTTTGAAAATGATGGCATGATACCGAAAAAATATACCTGCGACGGAGAGGGCATCAATCCCGAATTTCAGATTCAGAACATTCCCGGAGAAGCGAAGAGTTTAGCGCTTATTATGTACGATCCTGATGCCCCAATGGCTGGCGGTTTTACGCATTGGGTAGTGTGGAATATTGATCCGAAGACGATGATCATAAAAGAAGAGAGTATTCCGTCGGGAAGCTCGCAGGGGGAGAATAGCGCTGGAACGATAGCGTATATTGCGCCATGCCCTCATCAGGGAATGCATCATTATTTTTTCTATTTATATGCGCTTAATGATGTAATCAATCTTCCTTCCGGAGCATTAGTTGTAAACGTGAAAGAAGAAATCGAAAAATATCTTATCACTAAAGCCGAACTTATGGGGAGATATCAAAGAGAATGAAAAAGATGCCCGAAATAACGGATATTGAAATTGTGAAAGCTTCGCTTGATGGCGACGTTTCTGCTTTCGAGATCCTTGTTCAGCGCTATATAAGCGGGATTTATAAGTTTTCTTATTATTATGTCCGTGACGCGGCGGAGGCGGAAGATATTACACAGGAAACGTTTATTCGCGCTTGGAAAAATCTGAAAAAATTCGATCAGGAAAAGAGTTTCAAGACTTGGCTTTGGACAATTGCAAAGAATGCCTCACTTGATTTCATAAAAAAGAAAAAGCCCTTATTTTTTTCACGAATAGCAGAAAACGATGATGAGCTTTCATCGCTTCTCGCCCCCTATTCCGAGAGAGAAGAAACTATCTCTCATTTGATAGATAGAAAAATACTCAAAGGCGGACTCGATAAAATTCTCGGCACGCTTCCAGCGTCATATCAGGCGGTTCTTTCTTTACGCTACAACGAAAACCTAAAATTTGTGGAGATTGCAGAAAAACTTGGCGAACCAATTGATACGGTAAAAAGCCGCCATCGTAGAGGATTGATTATGTTGAGAGAGGCGATGGCGTAGTGACGACAAAACGCAATTTTTGCGGTACGATGGAGGCATGAAGGATTCTATTATTTCAATTTTGAAACCGTTTGTTCCCGATGGGACACCGGTTGATGTTTCTGTGCCCGAACAGGGGAGCTTTGGTCATTATTCGACTAATGTTGCGATGCGACTTGCGAACGCAGAAAAAAAAGCGCCACTTGTAGTTGCCGATGATCTTGCCGGAAAAATAATGAAATCGGCCCCTGCTGATTTTTTTGAAAAAGTAGAAGCAGTTGCGCCGGGATTTGTTAATTTTTGGCTGAGTAAAAAGACGATACAGGAAGAACTGCAAAAGGCTTCGCGTAATGAGCATTATGGGGCAAGCGAATCGATGAAAGGGAAAACGGTCATGGTGGAGTTTACTGATCCAAACCCCTTTAAGTTACTTCATATTGGCCATCTTATGAGTAACACTATCGGCGAATCAATTTCGCGTTTATATGAGACATCCGGCGCGAATGTTATCCGCGCGAACTATCAGGGCGATGTTGGTCTTCATGTTGCGAAAGCGATTTGGGGAATGGAACAGACGTCCAAAGAGAATATGCCGGGCGAAGAAGATAGTCTCGCCGCAAAAATGGAGTTTCTCGGAAAAGCATATGCACTAGGATCGTCCGCGTATGAAAATCAGCCGGAAACAAAAGCGGCAATTATCGAAATAAACGAAAAGATATACGCGAGGAGCGACTCGAGAATAAACGAACTTTACGATGCGGGCCGTGCATGGAGTTTGGCGTATTTCGAAACGGTTTATAAACGGCTTGGCACGAAATTCAATCATTATTTTTTTGAAAGCGAAGCAGGAAAAGATGGATTAGAAGTGGTTCATTCCCACCTCGAAATTTTCAAAGAAAGCGACGGCGCAATTGTTTTTCAAGGTGAACAATACGGATTGCATACGCGTGTATTTATCAACTCAAAAGGATTGCCGACCTATGAAGCAAAAGAGCTTGGTTTGAACAAAAAGAAATTTGAGCTTTATCCGCTTGATTTTTCTGTCATTGTAACTGGCAATGAAATTATTGATTACTTCAAAGTGTTATTGAAGGCGATGGAACTTATTTTCCCTGATGTTGCAAAAAAGACATTGCACCTTTCGCATGGCATGTTGCGGCTTCCGAGTGGAAAGATGTCATCGCGCACGGGCGATGTCATCACTGCTGAATCACTTCTTGATCAAGTGGGCATAAAGTTGAAGGAATATATGAGTGATAAGGCCGATCTTAGCGAGCAAGAAAAAAACGAAGTAATAGAATCGATTTCTGTCGGAGCGATAAAGTATTCGATTTTGCGACAGAATCCTGGACAGGATATTATTTTTGATTTTGATACATCACTTTCGTTTGATGGTGATTCTGGTCCGTATTTACAATACACGTATGCGCGCTTGCGAAGTATTTTGAGGAAAGCGGGGGACGTGAAAATGAAATCAGATTTCGAATTACTTGAAGATGAAGCGGAGCTCGCGCTTGCGCGAAAGATTCTTGAGTTCCCTGATATGGTCGCGCAGGCACAGGCGCGCTATGCGCCAAGTGCGCTTGCGACCTATCTTCATAGACTTGCGTCGGCTGCGAATCATTTCTATGAAACAACGCCGATTCTTGCAGATGAGAATAAGGAGCGTATTGCCGTACGGCTTGCACTTGTTGAAACAACGGCGCGTGTTTTGAAAATCGGGCTTTGGATTTTGGGGATGAGCGCACCGGAGAAGATTTGATGAAGGGTAATAGAAAATCAAATATTTAGAAAACCAATAAATAAGGAATCGAAATCAAAAAAAGTAATTAAAAATAAGATTATGGATAGAATAGATTACATTCGCGAAGCTATTTCGATATATGATTTTAGCAATGCTTCTATTCTGGATGCTGGGACTGGAAAGAGTAGTGCGCGATTTCTTGTCGACTTGAAGCCAAAAGTTTTGACATGCGTTGCTTTTACGGGAGATATTAGGAAAGGAAAAACAACGGAAGAAATTTTGCAATTGGCGGATAATTATCAATATAAGGTGATTTATGGAGACTTGGCGGATTCAAAATTATTTTCCGATAATTCTTTTGATTTTATTCTTGCTGATCAATTATTAGGAGAACTTGCGGTTTCAAAAGTTATGCCGACGCTAGAAAATTTTTATAGATGGCTTAGTCCTGGAGGAAAAGTATTCATTGCCGATCGAGAATTTTATCAGAAGCCGGAAATACAATACGAATATGTTTCGATGGGCGAAACAAAGGGAAACGCAAATCTTTCTGTTCGGTCAAATCAGGATATTGTTGAGTTAATAGGTCTATTTTTAGCCATTCCCAAAGAAATTATTTTATTTGATGGAAAAGAGCGAAATTTTGATTATCCATCATTATGGATATCTTTATGGTTGGGACATGTTGGTTATAAAAAAATTGCACAATCCTTTTTTGAGAGCGAAATAAGTCTTAAAAAAGAATTTTTGGGACGATTGGAATGGGCAAGACAAAGAATAGGTGGCATTACAAACAGAGACCTTAAAAGTGGATTATTAAAAGAGTTAGAAATTTTGGTTAATGAATTTGATGGCAGAAATATCGGCGACGAAGAAGTGTTTTTACGTAAATATTTCTTTTTTCAGGCAGAAAAATAATAGTGTTTTTTATCTAAACAACACTAAGAGACATCATTTTTTATTTTCTGAACACTTCCGCCTTCTTTGAATTTCCTTGAAAATCTGGTACTTTTATAGAATGCCAGCGAGCAAAAAGAGTTCCAAGCCGAAAAAGACGAAGAACACGCCAAAGCATCATGTCCCGAATTTTCTTGACGGGGCTTTTGAATTTCCGAAACTTGAGGAAAGAGTTTTGACGTTTTGGGATGAGCACAAAATTTTCGAGAAGAGTCTTCAGGAAAACATTTCAAAGAAGACTGGCGTAAAAGGAAAGAAATTTATTTTTTACGAGGGACCGCCGACTGCGAATGGTCGTCCTGGCGTGCATCATATATTAAGCCGTGCTTTCAAGGATGTTGTTTTGCGATACAAGACAATGCGTGGATATGTGGTGCCGCGCAAAGGGGGATGGGATACGCATGGACTCCCCGTTGAAATAGAAGTTGAAAAACAGCTTGGATTGAGATCGAAAAAAGAAATAGAACAATTCGGTATCGCTGCGTTCAATGAAAAATGCAAAGAATCAGTTTGGAAATATAAGGATGAGTGGGATCGTATGACGCAACGGATGGGCTTTTGGCTTGATCTAAAAGATCCATACATTACCTACGAAACGGAATATATTGAAACGTTGTGGTGGATTATCGCCGAGATTGCGAAGAAAAAATTATTGTATAAAGGACATCGCGTCGTACCATGGTGTACGCGATGCGGCACCGCGCTTTCATCGCATGAACTCGCGCAGGGCTATAAAGAAGTTGAGGATAGTTCGATATATGTAAAATTTAAACTTATTGCCGGACAAAAAATCGGAAACTTCACGACGAATGATAAAACGTATATTTTGTCGTGGACGACGACGCCGTGGACGTTGCCGGGCAATGTGGCCTTGGCGGTGGGAGAAGATATTGAATACGTTATGTTTGAAGATAATATAGAGCTCACGTTTCGAAAAGAAAATCCAAATGTTAAATTTGGCTCAACAACTAAATACATTGCCACGAAGCAATTTTTGGGAAAGACTAATCCATGGTTCGCGCCTGTTAATGTAGCGGCTTTTAAGACTAATCAATTGGTCGGTCTCGAATATGAGCCGCTTTTCAATGTAAAATCGCTGCGTGGTGAAAAATCATACAAAATCTATCCTGCTGACTTTGTAACGACGACCGATGGGACGGGTGTGGTACATACGGCGGTGATGTACGGCGAAGATGACTATGTTCTTGGAAAGAAAATCGGACTTCCCGAAAAACATACCGTAACTGAGGAAGGGAAATTTACAAATGAAGTCGTTGGACTTGAAGGTTTATATGTAAAAGCGAAAACGACCGAGGAAAAAATATTCGAGCACTTGAAAGAGAATGACAATTTTGTCGGTATTCAGAAATATGTGCACGAGTATCCGCATTGTTGGCGTTGTAGCACGCTTATTTTGTATTACGCGCGGACGTCGTGGTTCATTGGTGTTTCTGGGCTTCGAAAAAAGCTTGTTGCAGCAAATGAAACAATTAATTGGGTTCCAGAGCACGTAAAAGAAGGTCGCTTCGGCGAATGGCTTCGTGAGGCGAAGGATTGGAATTTTTCACGTGAGCGTTATTGGGGAACACCACTCCCTATTTGGGAATGTAAAAAATGCGGACATACGACGATTGTGGGAAGCATGGATGAATTGAGTCGTTGTTCTGGTGGATCGAAAAATAATTATTGGACGATGCGGCATGGCGAAGCTGAAAGCAATGTTTTCAATATCATCAATTCCAAGGGCGGAAAATATCATTTGACGCCGCGTGGGAATAAAGAGGTTGTTGCTTCGGCGAAAAGATTGAAGGCGGCGCTTGCGAAGGAAGGCAAACAGATTGACGTTGTTATTGCATCGGATGTTCAGCGTGCAAAAGAAACGGGAACTATCGCCGCAGAAATTTTAATCGGGAAAAAGCCGATAATTGATGAGCGACTCGAAGAAATTCATTTGGGGCCGACGCTTGATGGCTATCGTGATAAAAAATATCATGAGCAGTTTCCTACCTATCAATCTCGTTTTGAACAAACCCCGGAGGGGGGCGAGTCTTTGCGTGATGTTCGGCGTCGCGCGTGGGAATTTTTAGAAGATTGCGAGAAAAAATATGAAGGTAAAAATATTTTACTTGCGAGTCATGAATATACAATATGGATGCTTCACCAGACAGGGGAGGGATGGAGCGAGAAACGTACAATTATGGAGAAAGAGCGATGCGATCAGGAGAAGAAGGATGGGCGTTTTGTTGATTTCGCCGAAGTTCAGAAGCTTGATGTGAAGATATTGCCGCGCAACGAAAGCGGCGAAGTTGATCTTCATCGGCCATATTCGGATAATGTTGTTTTCCCATGTTCGGAATGTAAGTCATCCATGCATCGTGTTCCTGAAATTGCGGACGTATGGTACGACTCTGGCGCAATGCCGCTTGCGCAAATTCACTTCCCGTTCAATGGTGATCATATCAATAAAAAAGAACCAATTGATTATCCCGCTGATTACATTGTTGAAGCAGTTGATCAGACGAGGGGATGGTTTTATACGCTTCTTGCTGTTGCAACGCTTTTGGGCCGCGAAGCTCCGTATCGGAACGTGATTTGTCTTGGTCATATCAACGATAAAAATGGCCAGAAGATGTCGAAGTCGAAAGGAAACGCCGTCGACCCATGGCTTATGATGGAGAAGTATGGGGTGGATGCGATACGCTGGTATTTCTTTACCATGAATCCTCCCGGTGAACCGAAAAACTTCAACGAACAGGATATCGCGAAAACATTCCGCTCGATGCACCTCATCATTTATAATTCTTTCGTTTTCTGGAAAACGTACGCCGACCATTCCGTGAAAAAATCAGCGGCGGCGAAAAGCAAAAACATTCTTGATCAATGGATTCTTGCGCGGCTTAACGAAACGATTGCAACGTCGTCTCAAAAATTCGACCGTTACGAAATTCGTGAAGCAGCGCTTGCAATGGAATCGTTTGTCGACGATCTTTCGCGATGGTATATTCGTCGATCGAGACGGCGTTTGCAGCCGGCGCGACGCGCTTTGAGTGGCCGCGAAAAAGCGAAAGCAGAGATCGATTATCAATCTGCATCTGCGACGCTTGGCTTTATTCTTCTCGAACTTTCAAAACTTATGGCGCCACTTACGCCGTTCTTTTCGGAAATGCTTTATTCTGGTCTTCATGGGGAAAAAGAGTCGGTACACCTTGATGAGTATCCGAATTGTTTGGATAAGAAACAATCATCGGCTGATAAGAAGTTATTGATACAGATGAAGCTGGTACGTGATATGGCGGCGCTGGGACTTGCAAAGAGAGCAGAGGCCGGGATTAAGGTGCGTCAACCGCTCGCATCGTTTACGATACGTGACAAGAAAAATAAACTTGAAAAAGAGTTTTACGCTATCCTTGCCGACGAGGTGAATGTAAAAGAAATCGTATTTAATGCTAAAATAAATGAAGAGGCCGTGCTTGATATGGTGATAACACCCGTGCTTCGTGAAGAAGGATTGATGCGTGAATTTATTCGCGCCATTCAGGAGTTGCGCCAGAAAGCAGAATTGAAACCGAAGGACCTTATTCAAATTGCATTCGAAGCCTCAGAAATAATTCGCACTGCGGTTATGAAAAACGAAGCGATGGTAAAAACTGAAGTTGGCGCTAAAATAATACGTATCGGGAAGTCGGATAAGTGTACTGCCGAAGAAACAATAAAAATGGAGGGCGTAGAAACGTGGATTGGTATACGAAGAATATAATTATGAAAAACGAATTATCGAGATTCAAAAGCGTTATTGCAAAGTCCGAATTCAAAACGGTGTGGATTGCGCTTGCGCTTCTTGTTTTTGTTTTTGCGATTAATGCTTTCTTTTTATCGTCATTGTTTTTTGTTCTTATGTCGGCAGTTCTCCTCCTTGCCGTTTTTATTATTTTCTTTGCAAGTATGTATGCATCAGTGCGGGCCGATAAGGGAAGTACGATTGAGGGAAAGGAATTGAAAAGCGTTTTAAAGGGTTTTGATGATGCTCTTATTGTGTACAACGATCGTTTTGAAGTAATTTTTTTCAATCTCGCTGCGGAGCGGCTTTTCAAAATAGAATCCAAAGATATTATCGGAGAGAGGCTTACGCCGCAAAACGTGGAGCGTTCCGGATGGACAATCCTCACGCAGGTTATTTTCCCTTCACTTGCTCCGAATGTAATCGGTCGTTCCAAGGAAGGGGAGCTTCCTGAAATTGTTGATATTTCTTTTACTGATCCCGCGCTTGAATTGCGCGTGATGACGGCGCCTATTATTGAAGACGACGGAAGAACATTTGCCTTTATGAAGATTGTTCGTGATCGTAGCGTGGAAATTGCCGCATTGCGTTCCAATACTGATTTCGTCACCGTAGCGTCGCATCAATTACGCGGACCTTTAACCGATATCAGTTGGGCACTCCAATCACTTCAGAAAGCAGAGGAGATGAACGAAACCAGTAAATCTATTGTGACGTCAGCATTTGCCGCGGCACAGGGGCTTCTTCGGAGAATTGATCAGCTTTTGAGTATTGCAAAGATAGAAGAAGGACAGTTTGGTTATAATTTTGAGGATTATAACATTGTCGATTTTTTGGGAAAGATTTTGAACGATATTCTGCCACAGGCGCATATAGCGGGTATAAAAATATATCTCGACAAGCCGGAGACTGAAATTCCGCACGTTACGATTGATCCGCAGCAACTTTCGATTGCTATGGTGAATATTATGGAAAATTCAATTCGTTACAATGTCGTGAACGGAGAGGTAATCGTTAAGGTGGAGAAAATGGAAGATAAGCCATTTCTCTCGGTGACCGTGCGCGATACTGGTATCGGTATTCCCGAAAAATCTTTGGAAAAGCTTTTTACGAAGTTTTTCCGTGCTGACAACGCGGTGCGATCACAAACCGAAGGATCAGGACTTGGCCTTTATATTGCAAAAAATATCATCGCCGCACACGGAGGTGAAATAAGCGTTGCATCAGAATTGAATCGCGGCACGATTATTACCTTCACGCTTCCTACTGATCCGAATCTTGTTCCCAAGCAGGAAGCGAAGGTATCGTTTTTGTAAAAGATTTTTCTCCTCTTTGTCGTCCCGTTGGGACGCGGGACCTAGTTTTGTATTTTGATGAAAGGAAATTAATCCTGGATCCTGCCTGCTCCGGCCAAGGCGTCGGAGGATCAAGTCCAGGATGACAGAGAAGAAGAACTCTGATTGGTACACATATCATCTTCTTACTTTCTTATTCATGTTATAATAATTCCATTATGAATGTGTATCATCAAGATAAAGCGTATCGTGCCGCTTTCACCCTCATCGAACTCCTCATTGTCATCGCCATCCTCGCCATCCTCATGGTAACCGTCATCATCACTCTGAATCCCTCAGAACTCCTCAAACAAAGCAGAGACACGAATAGACTCTCTGATATGAATACCTTAGATAACGCTC
>CAIWCR010000028.1 GCA_903911245.1 uncultured Parcubacteria group bacterium
CATTTCCTTGCGACGATCACCAAAACCAGGCGCTTTTACCGCAATAACATTGAAAATCCCGCGCAGCTTATTTACTACAAGCGTTGCTAGTGCTTCGCTATCGACATCTTCAGCAACGATGAGAAGTTCCTTTTTTCCGCTTGCCACGATTTTTTCCAACAACTGAAGAATATCCTGTATGGAAGATATTTTTTTATCAGTTACTAAAATATAGGGATCTTCCAGAACTGCTTCCATTTTTTCTTGATTCGTCACCATATATTGAGAAACGTATCCGCGGTCAAATTGCATTCCCTCCACAATTTCATAAGAATTTCCTATTGTATTTGAGTCTTCAACCGCAACAACGCCGTCTTTTCCGATTTTCTCCATCACGGTCGCAATAAGGCCGCCGATTTCCTCGTCTTTTGCCGATAATGTTGCTACCTCTTTTATTTTTTTATTGTCGTTAATAAGCTCCCGTTGGTCCTCAAGTCCTTTAATAATCAGCTTTCCGGCAATTTTTAATTCCTCAGCAAGCTGAATAACGTTAAACCCTTTTTCGCGAATTATTTTTTCGCCCTCATCAATCATGGCATGAGCAAGAACCGTCGCTGTCGTCGTGCCATCGCCGACGCCGTCATTCGTTTTATCCGCTGCCTGCTTAATGAACTCGGCACCAACGTTTTCCCATTTATCCTCAAGTTCAATCTCCTTTGCTACCGTAACGCCGTCAAATGTAACCTGGGGCGCACCATATCCTTTTTCAATGACAACTGCCCGTCCACGAGGACCAAGTGTCATTATCACTGCTGCCGCGAGTTTATCGATCCCTTTTTTTATTGATGCTCGTGCATCCTCATTAAATTTTATTTGTTTTGCCATGGTAAATAATAATATTTATTCAATAATTGCTAAAATATCATCTTCATCCGCAACAAGATATTTTTTCCCATCAAGTTCAACCTCGTCCGGGCCATATTTTTTAAAAAGCACCGTATCACCAATTTTTACTGACATTAATTGGATTTCTCCTTTGTCGTTTTTCTTTCCAGGACCCGTCGCAAGCACTTTTCCCTTTATTGGCCGTTCTTTTTCGGCTGTTTCAGGAAGGACAATTCCTCCTTTTGTCACTTTTTCCTCTTCGAGAGGCTCAATAAATAGATGATTTGATAGTGGTTTTAGATTCATGGTTTGTAAATTATCTAAATTAATATAATATTCAGAAAATAATAATTTTATTATCTTAGCAATCTCGATCCATGATTGCTAATGCATAGTCTATCTTGAAATTTTTGGTTGGTCAAGAATTTAGACGATTAGAAAAATAAAACATATCTAATATTTAGAAGATAATGAGGCCCTAAATGAGTTATCCACACGTAATCCACATATTAAGATAATTTAAGGCTTTGACTCGTGGAACAGAAAGGGTACTATTGAGCCAAGGAACCGAAAAGATAATTAAAAAAATATAAAAAATATGGAACTTGAAAAGCTCTGGCAAACAACGCTCGGCGAAATGGAAATTCAACTTTCAAAAGCGAGTTTTGCCACATGGCTTAAAAATAGTCGCCTTATTGATAAAAAAGATGGAGTTTTTTATGTCGCGGTTGCTAATAATTTTGCCAAAGAATGGGTAGAAAACAAATATCAAAAAAATATTATAGGAATTATTCGTAATTTTGATGATTCAATTAAAAAAATAGAATTTGTGGTAAATAATCAGGAAATAAAAGATAGTCAAAACCAAAATATAAAGGAAACAGCTAAAATAGAAGCTGCCAGCCTCGACCTCAAAACCGATCCTACCACCGGACTTAATCAGAAATATGTACTTAGTTCATATGTTGTCGGCCCATCGAATGAGCTTGCTTATGCTGCAGCGTCAGCCATTGTTAACGAAATCGGTAAATATAACCCGTTTTTCATTTATGGCGGCGTTGGCATCGGGAAAACTCATCTTATTCAAGGGATAGGAAATGAAATTCTTATAAAATATAAGAAAAAAATACGTCCGTATTATGTTTCTTCGGAAAAATTTACTAGTGATGTTGTTTGGGGTATCCGAAATAAGAGAATGGAAGATATAAAAAAACGATATCGCGATGTCGATGTTCTTATTATTGATGATATTCAGTTCATCGGCGGAAAAGAAAAAACAGAAGAAGAATTTTTCCATACTTTTAATACTCTTTATGAAAATAATAAACAAATAATTATTTCATCAGATCGTCCCCCGCAAGCAATTCCTACCCTTGAGGAACGCCTCAGATCACGTTTTGAAGGCGGTCTTATTGCTGATGTTACTTATCCAGAATATGAAACGAGAGTTGCAATCATAAAAAACAAACTTTCTGAGGCAGGTCAAGAATTAAGTGATCCTGTTATCGATATTATTGCCAAACGACTTAAAAAGAATATACGGGAATTAGAAGGAATTATAAAAAAAATACTTTTTACGAGAGAAACTCAACATATTGAAATTACCCCTGAAATTGTTGAAGATATAATAGAAAAAGCAACAAAAAGTGGATCGCGGAAAGTAACTGATACTCAAATAATTAAGGCGGTCACCGAATATTTCAATATTTCAACTGAAGATCTTATGGGCCATAATCGGAGAAAAGAAATCGTCGAACCGCGCCAAATAATTATGTATCTTCTTCGGGATATCTTAGAGCTTTCATACCCATATATTGGGGAAAAGATGGGGAAAGATCATACCACTGCTATCCACTCTTATGAGAAAATCAATCAAGAGGTAAATAGGAACCAATCACTTAATCAGAAGATATTAATGATTAAAGACCTAATTTATAAGAACTAATTCATATATTATCCCGAAGTAGTTTTTTATATAAACCAATAAATATAAGCTTAAATAGAGTTATTAACAGAAAAGAGTGTATAACAGACTTAATAACAGTAATTTATTCTTATATATAATTAATTATAATTATGAAGTTCATTGCATTGAGATCAAATATTAAAGAATCTATTTCAATAGCCGAAAAAGCAATAGGAGATAATATTAATCTTCCTATCCTTAAAAATATTTTTATCGAAGCATATGAAGGCGGCGTGCGTTTTATTGCCACTAATCTTGAAATTGCGATAACGTGTAATGTTTCTGGAAAAGTTATCGAAAGTGGAAAAATAACAGTGCCGGTAGGGCTTTTTTCTAATATTATCGCCAATATTCAAAGCGATAGGCTTAATTTTGAAAAGAAGGGAGATAATCTTGAAATTAAAACAGATAACTATAGTGCTCTTTTACAGGGGCTCTCCGCTGATGATTTTCCTCTTACCCCTAAAATAAAAGATACTAAGAGTTTTATTGAAATTAAGGGAATTTTTATAAAAGAAGCTATTGGACAGGTAATGGCGGCATCGCAATTTTCAGATTTAAGACCAGAATTAAATAGTATTCTCTTTGATTTTTCTATTGAAAATCTTAAATGTGCCGCGACGGATGGATTTCGATTAGCAGAAAAAACAATTTCAGCGAGTAATTTTATTTCGAAAGATTCTGAATTATTCAGAATCTTAGTTCCATTAAAAACAAGCCAAGAAGTATTAAGAATGGTAAAAGATGATGAAATAGTCAGAATTTTTCATGATGAAAATCAGATTTTATTTAAGACCGATTCGGTTGAACTTATTTCACGGATTATTGATGGAAATTTTCCTGATTATTCCCAATTGATTTCAAATGATTTTAATACTGAAATTTCTTTGAATAAAGAAGAATTTTTTAACGCTATTAAACTTGCTGGCGTTTTTGGGCAAAAAAATAATGAAGTAAGGATAAAAATCCATGAGAATAAGAAAATTATAGAAATAAATTCAGCCGACCAATCGCTTGGTGAAAATAATTATCTTCTTCCCGCTAAAATTAAAGGAGATATAATGGAAATATTCTTTAACTGGAAATATCTCGCCAATGCTTTAAAAGTAATAAAAACAGAAGATATTATTATTGGATTAGGCGAAGATGCTGCTCCGGCAATTATAAAATCAACAAGCGATAATTCATATTTCTATATTCTTAAGCCAATTATGAAGGGGTAAAATTTCCTATATAATTTATTACTAGTTTTTTATTATCCAAGGCTTGATACGGGTCCCGGATTAATTCTTTTTTTTGGAACGATGACATATAACCCAAGCGTTGCCGGATATCGTTTTACAAATACATATGGAGCTACTTGTGGATTTGGTTTCTTTATTGTGAGAACGAGACCAACGGCATAGTTTTATATCCCATTTCTTTTTATCCACGCTTGCAAGCCAGTTTCCCAATTTTGAAATTGTGGATCTAACCAAGGATTTATTGGATCGGCTCCAGTTGGATTATTTTTATCTATGTAATAAAGCTCAGAATGAACCTGATTATCAATAAGATAATTTCCCGCTAGAATCGGCTTAGAAGGGTTTACCGGATCGGGAGCGATGAATGACTCAGATGAGGCATTCTGAAGCGCCTGAGCCATAAATGAGCTCCAAATAGGTACTGCTGCAAGAATACTCGAACCGTTTTTTTGCATAGGCGAGTTATTATTATTTCCCGCCCACACTCCAACGACAAGTGATGGAGTGTATCCCATTGCCCATGCATCGCGATAATCATTAGAAGTTCCTGTTTTTAGTGCAACATCATGTCCTGGAAAAACGGTGAGTCCTAAGCTTCCCTGGAAAAGACCACTCCGCGCATTTGAATCAGAAAGAATATCGTTTATAAGTCGCACTGACTGGACATCGGAAACTTGAGCATTTTCATCATTATATGATTCAAGTATTTTTCCACTCGAATCTTGTACAGTTAAAATCATCTTTTGGTTATGGAGCGTCCCTTCAGCGGCAAGTACTGAATATGCCTTTAAGAGATCAATAAGATGAACTGCCCCACCCCCAAGAGTGAGAGAAAGACCATACGCATCGGGGTTATTAAGAGTAGTAAGTCCAAAACTATTCATATTAGTGACGGTATCACGCAGGCCGACCATATAAAGCATTTTTACTGCAGGGATATTGACTGATTGTGCAAGTGCATTACGTATTGAAATTGGTCCGACAAATGTTCCTTCAAAGTTTTGAGGATGAAAACAAGCGGTATTGGTGCTATTGAAATCAGGAAGAGAAGGACATGACGAATCAGTACTGAATTCTGTTGGAACATCAAAAAGAATGCTTTGTGGCGCAAATCCTTTTTGAAAAGCCCGAAGATAAACGAATGGTTTTAGAGAAGATCCTGGTTGGCGCAATCCTTGAGTGGCAACATTGAAATTCCCCTCGTTTTTACTATCAAAATAATTTCTCGATCCTACCATTGCAAGAATTTGTCCAGTTTTTGGATCTTCCGCGACAAGAGATGCATTTTTTCCGTTATAAAGCTTTTCATTTTGGGATGCTCCAGCGCTTACCGCTGACTCTGCTTCTTGTTGGAGCGTCCAGTCGAGCGTCGTTATAACTTTCAATCCCCCGTTATCGACCATCTCCTCGCCATATTTTTGCACGAGATAGTCCTGTACTGCGGTCACGAAGTGAGGAGCGTTAATACCACTAAGAGATCGTGGCTGAAAAACTATTTTTTCAGCAAGCGCCGCATCGAGTTGTTTTTTATTTATTTTCCCAAGCTCGTACATCTTTTTAAGGACGGTTTGTTGGCGCGTAAGAAGACTACTGACATGGCTTCCCCATGGAGAATAATAGGTAGGAGCTTGCGGTAATGCCGCAAGAACGGCGCTTTGTGCAAGATCGATATTTTCCACCGCCTTCCCAAAATATGCCTCACTTGCCGATTCCACGCCGGAGGTCGTTGGGCCGTAAGAAACTTCGTTTAAATAGAGTCCCAAAATTTGATCTTTAGAATAATATTGATTGAGTTTTATTGCGAGAATTAATTCTTTAATCTTTCGTGAAAATGTTTGATCGAGTGTAAGAAAAGCGTTTCGTGCAAGCTGCTGTGTTATGGTTGATCCCCCTTGGACAATTCCCCTACTAGTAATATTCGCAAGGATTGCCCGAAGGATACCTTTTAGGTCAAAGGCTGGTTCATTATAAAAATTCTGATCTTCGATTGAAATCGTTGCGTCTTTTAGTGTCTGCGGTATTTGGTTAAATGGAGCAACTGTTCTTTTTCCGTTTTTCGATATTTCATAGAGAAGCGCCGTTCCGGTTCTGTCATAAATTTTTGTCGATTGTGTTATCTGTTGCGCAGCAATTTCTTGTATTGAGGGAAGTGTTTTTGCAAGATAGATAATAAAAATAAAAAGAACTATCGCTAAAAAGGAGATAATAATGCCGGCAAGTTGGAGAGGGGAACCCAATTTCCTTATGTTTTTAAGTTGAAAGAATTTCATATTTCTCCATAAAGAGTATCAAAAAACGGCCTTCTACGCAATTATAAAAGACCGCTTTTTTGAATTTTATTATTCGTTTGCTATATCATCATCGGGCTCCGCTGCTCTCTTGTCGTCTAAAAGATCATCATCGTCCTCGTCGACGTCTTCGATGTCGGGGGCGTCATCGTTTATTCCGCTTTCAAGATCTTCCTCGTCGCTTAATCCACGAAACTCAAGTTTCAAATCTTCTAACGTATTTACCATATTCATTGTTGGTAATGTAATTATTTATTTAATTGATTTATATGTCGAATCCGAAATATTTTTTATGATGGAAAAAATAAAGCGACCTTTTAAGAAGAAAATTCAATTTTTTCTCATCAATTTTATCCAGTATATTTAACCTTAAAAGATTGTCAAGGTCTTTTTTATTAACATTTAATATTTAGTTATATTATGCGTTCCCCTGCGGTAATAATCGCAATAGCAAGGGCATCGCTTGCGTCATCAATTACCTTGAGATCGTGTTTCCCAAGGATGAGCTGAACCATCTTTAACACTGCTTTTTTGTCGGCAAATCCATATCCTGTTATTCCTGATTTTATTTCGTTTGGATTATATTCTTTAATAGGGAGCCCGTGTTCGCGCGCAGAAAGGAGAATTACTCCGCGCGCTTGGGCGACGGCGACGGCCGTTTTTTGATTTTTTACAAAATAGAGCTTTTCAACTCCCATGCGGACGGGCTTGTATTTTTTTATAAGTTTATCGAGTTCTTTTTTTGTTTCATAGAGAGCAGAGATGTCGTCGGCGCTTTTTATATCGAGCAGTCCTGCGGCAATAAAAGAAACGTCATTCCCCTCTTTGCGGACAATGCCATAGCCAATTCTTCGTGTTCCTGGGTCGATGCCTAGCGTAATCATAAAAGAAAAAATTTAATTAATACTATTGGTATAAATTTTCTGCACGTTGTCATTGTCTTCGAGTTCTTCGATAAGATGTTGTAGTTTCCCTTTTTCCTCGCTAGCTATCTCGATAGGAAACTTTGCTTTCCATTCGCTTATAGTATCCGAGCTTGGTTCGAATAGCCATTGTACGCTTCCCGATTCCGCCCATTTTCCGCCACCTTCTTTAAGGATTAATTTTATTTCCTGAACGGTCCGGTTTTTGTTGTCGCTGATTGCAAAAATAAGAATAGCGGCACCACCCGGGCCATATGCCTCAAAAAGAAGATCTTCAAGATTCTTCCCATCTTCTGAGGCGCGCTTGATTGCCCGATCAATATTTTCTTGCGGAACCATCAATTCCTTTGCTTTTATAATGGCCGTCCGTAATCGCAGATTGAAATTAGGATTTGACTCTGTCCTTGCCGCTGCTGAAATCGCCGCGAGAAGTTTTGAAAAAAGCTTGCCGCGTTTCTGATCGGTAATTTCTTTTTTTCTTTTTATTCCTGCCCAATGAGAATGTCCTGCCATGGGCTTATTATATATTGAGCGCCTCAGAATAAAAAATTTCAATTATTAGGTTGGGTTTCATTTTCTTTCAAAACCGATTTTTTGTAGTATAATACAGCCAATGTCAGACGAACCGAAAAAATCAGAATTACAAACGAAGATTGCCGCCCTTAGAAGGGAGGGGGAAGAGCGCGCTGCGCAGCAGCTTGCCGAAAAGCTAGGATATCCGTATGCCGATCTTGGGAAAATGCCGGTCGCACTTGATGCTATAAAAGTTATCTCCGAAAACGAAGCGCGCGATGCGAAGATTGCAGGAATCGAAATACGAGGACGGCAGTTGGCGCTTGTTGCAGTAAACCCGGAACTTCCCGCGACGAAAAAGATAATCGACGATCTTACAAAAAAGCGATATGAGGTGAAGGTGTTTATTGTGTCCCCTTCTGGGCTTGCTTCGGCATGGCATTTCTATAAGTTTATAAAACCGATAACGGAGAATATTACGGGTAAGGTTAATATTGCAAAGACGAGACTTGCGGATCTCATGATGCGCCTTACGAATATCGAAGCAATCAAAAACGAGCTTGGCGAATTGGATTTTATGAAGACGTCCCCCGGGACAATCATTGAAATTATTCTCGCCGGATCGCTCGCGATGCGTGCATCAGATATTCATATCGAAGCAGAGGAAAAGGGCGCGAAATTTCGTTTTCGTATTGACGGACTTCTCTATGATGTTTTCAGCGGTTTTCCTGTTTTTCGGTATGGTACTTTTGTTTCACATATAAAATTGCTTGCGGGTATGAAAATCAATATTCATGATGAAGCGCAGGATGGAAGATTTTCTATAAAGCTTGCCGATAAGGAAATCGAAATGCGTGTTTCGATTCTTCCCGCTGAGTTTGGCGAGACAATCGTCATGAGAATTTTGGACCCTAAGGCTATCATGGTCGGCCTGCCTGATCTCGGTCTTCGCGAGGACAATCTTGTGCTCGTCAAAAAGCAGCTCGAAAAACCAAATGGCCTTATCTTAAATACTGGTCCGACTGGTTCTGGAAAAACGACGACACTCTATGCTTTTTTACGGACTATCAATAGTTCCGAAGAAAAAATTATCACCCTTGAAGACCCGATTGAATATCGGATTGAAGGAATTGAACAGACACAGGTTGATAACGAAGCGGGATACACGTTTGCAAACGGGCTTCGTGCCATCGTGCGGCAAGATCCTGATATTATTCTTGTTGGTGAAGTGCGCGATCTTGAAACGGCTGATATTTCAATGCAGGCGGCGCTTACAGGGCACCTTGTTCTTTCAACGCTTCATACCAATGACGCTATTGGTGCGGTACCGCGACTTATCAATCTTGGCGTAAAGTCGGTGAGCATTGGACCGGCACTCGCGCTTGTGATTGCTCAGCGCCTCGTTCGCGTGTTATGTCCATCCTGTAAGAAGCCGGCAACAACAGACGACGCAACAAAAGACAATATAAAGAAATTTTTAGATAAGCTTCCGGCGAAAGTCGATAAATCGAAATACGAACATTATTCCATGTGCGAACCGGTTGGCTGTGATAAATGTAACAAAATGGGATATCGGGGCCGCGTAGGAATTTTTGAATTTTTGGAAGGAGGCCCGGATCTTGAAACGACTATTCTTAAAGAAGCATCCGAAGTTGCGCTTCGCGAAGTGGCAAAGCGCCAGGAAATGATTACAATGCAGGAAGATGGTATTTTAAAAGCGCTCCTCGGACAAACGACTCTTTCCGAAGTAGTGGGAGCGACGGGGCAAATTGAGTGGAAGTAGGTAGCGATGATTTTCAAAAGATGAATAAAAAAATCCCTGCAAATGAGCAGGGATTTTGCTTGTACAATGTTGCGATTGCTACGTTGTACAATATTCCGAACGTATAAGAGCATACATCCGGAGAATTATATAAAACGAGCTTGCGGCTCGCTCAAACCTGGGGGCAATTCCCTCGTAAGAGGGATTTGCGTGATCTCTTCTATCAAAAGATAAAAGAGGTTAGAATTATTCAAAGGATGAGACCAGCCGAAACCGATCCGTCCTAAATATTTAGAAATAATTCCGCCCCCAGATTTGAACGAACCAACTTAATCCTAGTGATATGCTAGCATAAAGAAAATTACTTGTCAAGGGCTTCGCATTTTGTCTCGAAGGAGGGGTTCTCTCAACTCCTTCGAGACAAAACCGCTACGCCTGGTGGAGAGGGGCGGGAAAATGATCCCCTTAGTAGGCAAAACAGCCCTTCATTCATATGTAAAAGACGGAGAAGCTCCTTATTTTCTATTTATTTAATAAATTTAGTGTATTATGTAGGTACTCATTTAAGTATGTCTAAAAAACTGGCTGAAAATCAGAATAAAGACGATCAAAATATCGATCTCACCCTCCGTCCGACGGCGTGGGACGAATATGTTGGTCAGGAAAAAATAAAAAACAATCTCAAGGTTATTCTTGAGGCCGCAAAAAAGAGGAATGAATCGGCTGACCATCTTTTATTTTCTGGTCCGGCAGGATTAGGGAAAACGACGCTCGCCTATCTCGTTGCGCGTGAGCTTGGCGGAATGATAAAGACGACATCGGGTCCCGCAATTGAAAAAACGGGAGACCTTGCAGCGGTTTTGACCAATCTTAGCCCTGGAGAGATTCTTTTTATCGATGAGGCGCACCGAATTAATCCGATGATTGAGGAAGTTTTGTATCCTGCAATGGAATCGCGGAAACTTCATCTCATGGTCGGCAAGGGTCCCGGTGCACGAACTCTTTCGCTTGACCTCCCTCCGTTTACGCTTATCGCTGCGACAACGCGAGAAAATCTTTTATCACAACCATTGCGCTCGCGATTTGGTGCGACACTCAGGCTTAATTTCTATGACATTGATGACATCAAAAAAATATTCAATCGTTCGGCGAAGATTTTCAATATTGATATTTCTCCTGAGGCGGTTGAAATTCTTTCGCGTGCATCGCGTGGAACGCCACGTATTGCAAATCGTCTTTTGAAGCGTGCTCGTGATTTTGCCGAAGTGCGTGGAACAAAAGTAATCGATGAAAATGCAGCTCGAAAGACGCTTGAAATGCTTGAAATTGATGAGGTCGGTCTTGAACCACAGGACAGGCGGCTTTTAATGACAATTATTGAAAAATTTAACGGCGGGCCGGTAGGAATCAATACGCTTACTGCTGCACTTTCTGAAGAACGAGGCGTGATTGAGGATATTTATGAGCCGTATCTCATGACGCTCGGCTTTATCCAGCGTTCTTCCGGCGGCAGAATTGTTCTTCCGGCGGCTTATAAACATTTAGGAATAAGAAGTCGCGAGGAGCTGTTGTGATATGATATTTATCAACGAGTGGCTGCCAAATCCTGTTGGCGTAGATACAAAAGGTGAATTTATTGAACTTTTCAATAATGGAAAAACACCAATAGATCTGACTGGGTGGTCGCTTATAATAAAAAATGGAAAACATTTTTTGCTCTCTGGACATTATCTTTCGGCGGGTAGTTATCTTATTCTTCCGCGCGCTGAAACAAAATTGACCCTGAAGAACGCCGATGAACAATTGTCGCTTTATAGTGCGAATGGAACACTTATCGATCAATCAAATTTTTCCGGCGCTGCGCCAGACGGACAGAGTTTTAATCGTATTAATTATGGATCCGATGAATCACAACATTTCGCGTTTGGAGTCCTAACGCCAGGCAGGGCGAATGATAACTCGTTGCAGATTTCCTTAGTGGCGGACCATTATCCCCTGGGCGTTCCTATTAATCAAACATCAATAAGCATAATTCAGTGTATCTTTCTCCTTATCGGCACTGCTGCTCTCATTGCTGGACTTATCATGTATACTATAAAGCAAGATGAAAACGCATCGAACCTTTTCTTCGAAAGAGACTGAAGAAATCGGCGAAGAAATTGCCAAGGCATTGATTGTTTCCGAATCGAAAACTCGTAATCATAAAGGAGCAATTATTTTTGCGCTTCATGGAGATCTTGGTTCCGGAAAGACGACTTTTACAAAAGGATTTTTTCGCGGACTTGGGATTAAGAGTCGCGTGAAGAGTCCGACATTCGTTATTATGCGTCGAAGCGCGATTCATGGAAAAAACTTTAAAAATATTTTTCATATAGATGCCTATCGTCTTCGTGTGCTGAAGGATTTTTCAGCGCTCGACCTTAAAACTATTGTTGCCGATGAAAAAAATATTATTCTTATTGAGTGGCCAGAGAATACAGAAGGCCTTATTCCTCGCACGGCACATAAATTAGAATTTCAATATGGAAAAAAAGAAAATGAAAGGATTATAAAACATAAAGCATGACAAACTACTCTAAGCGACTACTTCTCATTGACGCCAATTCGGTTATCCATCGGTCGTTTCATGCTCTTCCTCCGTTTACGGCGCCTGACGGGAGTCCTACGGGCGCTATTTACGGCGTGGCGAGCATTCTTTTGAAGTTATGGCGCGAAGATAAGCCTGATTATGTTGCGGCTCTTTTTGATCGGCCAGAGCCGACTTTTCGTGATAAAAAATATGCAGAGTATAAGGCACATCGTCCGCCAGCGCCGGACATTCTCATTTCTCAGCTCATTGAAATGCATAATCTTTTTCACGTGTTTGGTGTCGCGACATTTGAAAAGCCAGGATTTGAAGCAGACGACCTTATTGCAACGCTTGCAACGCGTTTTAAAGAAGAGAATGATTTGCAAGTTGTTGTTCTCACCGGTGATCGTGACACGCTTCAACTCATAGAAGGGAATAAGGTGGTGGTGCAAACTTTTAATAAGGGAGTAAGTGACACGACGATCTATGATGAACAGGCAGTAATAGATAAATATGGATTGCCGCCGAAAACGATTATCGATTACAAAGCGCTTTCCGGTGATTCGTCAGATAATATTAAAGGGGTTCCGGGTGTGGGACCAAAAACAGCAACAGAACTTCTAAAAAAATTCGGAAGCGTTGAAGGTATTTATGAAAATCTTTCGTCAGATCCGAAGCTTGAAAAACGATTTGGGCCGTTTCGTAAAGAGGCCGAACTTTCAAAAGAGCTCGTTATTCTCGAAAAAAACGTTCCTATGGGCGACATAAAACTTGAAGACCTCGCGATTCATAATGACGAAATGGAGATAATTGGCTACTTTGAGAAAAAAGGATTTTCAACACTCATGAAGCGGTTTGTGACAAAAGAGATAGAGACAAAAGAAGATCCAAAACCGAAAAGTATTCAAGGGAGAATGTTTTGAGTCAAGACGAGGAAAATATCTTATTAGCTATAATTTTAAAAAAAGACCGCCGAGAAGCAGTCTTTTTTTGTGGGGAGAAGGGATAAGAATATAATTAAATTTTTATACCTCAATGATAACAGGGAGTATCATCGGTCTGCGGCGAGTTTTGTTGTAGAGGAATTGTCCGACCTGATCACGAATGAGGGTTTTTAGGTAATCCGGATCGGGACTTTCATGGCTGGGGAGACGAGAAAGAAGTAGTCGGATGCGCTTTCGTATTTCTTCGAGCATATCCTGGTTTTCTTTGAGGTAGATGAATCCGCGTGAAATGATATCAGGATTTTTAAGTAAGGTTCCCTTGTCGTGGTCGAGCGTCATGATAATGACGAGCATTCCTTCCTGTGCGAGGGCGCGACGATCGCGAAGAACTATTTCCTCAACATCGCCGACGCCGAGGCCGTCCACCATAACATAGAATGCTGGTACCGTTTCTTTTGTGATTTTGAATGCATCCTTAGTGAGCTCTGCCACTTGGCCATTATCCATAAGGATTGTGTTTTCCTTTGGAACGCCGACCTCTTGTGCTGAAAAGCCATTTGTGGCGCGCATGAAATAATATCCATGGATCGGCACAAAAAATTTCGGTTTAATAAGCGACGTTACGAGTTTTACATCTTCTTTTGGTGCATGTCCTGAAGCGTGAATATCAATTAGATTTGAGTGGTATACAATTGCGCCTTGTCGTGCGAGGTTGTCTTTCAAATATTGAACGCTACGTTCATTTCCTGGGATGACCGATGCTGAGAGAATGAACGTATCCCCTGCTTTTGCTCGTAAGTGTGAGTGTTCGCCATTGATTATTTTCATAAGGCTGGCATTTGATTCTCCTTGTGCGCCAGTTGAAAGGACCATGACTTTGTCGTCGCGAAGTCTGTGAATTTCTTCAAGCGAAACAATGGTTCCTTCTTTTGCTTTGATAAACCCAAGATTCTGAGCGATTTGTACGTTTGCTTTCATTGAGTAGCCAGAGAATGCCACCTTTTTACCAAGCTTCTCGGCAATTTTTATAATCTCGGCAATTCTTGTGAGGAGTGACGAGAACGTCGCGACAAAAATTCTTCCTTTTGCTGCCCGAAAAAGATCTTCAAGATTTTTTTCTACGGTTCTTTCTGATACGGAGTGCCCCGCTTTTTCTGCATTTGTACTGTCGACAAAAAAACTATGGATTCCCATCTTTCCGATTTTTTCGAGCTCTTTCAATCCTTGCGGTTCATCTTTTTCGTTATAGTCTACGCGAAAATCTCCGAAGTGAACCATGTTTCCAACAGGAGTTTTCAAAACAACGCCGGTTGTTTCTGGGATGGTATGAGGAACACCGAAGAAGAGCGCGCTAAAGTAATTAGAAAGCTTCATCTCGTCGTTGTTCTTTACCACCTGAATTTTCATTTTCGGTGAATTTGGAAAATCTTCTCGTCTTTTTTCGATGATCCCTTTTGTGATTGACGTTGCATAAATTGGAGGATTGCCAAGTTTCTCTAGAAGATGTGGTAGGCCGCCGATGTGATCATAGTGTCCATGCGTGATGATGATGGCCTGGATGTTCGCTTTCTTTTTTTCGAGATAGGAGATGTTTGGAATAATATAATCGATGCCGGGAGTTTCCTCTTCGGGGAACTGAAGGCCCATATCAATAATTATGATTTCATTTTTATACTCGAAGAACATACAGTTGCGGCCAATCTCTTCTAATCCTCCAAGCGGCACAAAACGTACAGCATCGGCATTTGTTTTTTCATGAGGAGAAGACGCGTCATGGTGCTGTAGAGATGTTCGCGAGGGGGACGCGTGTGATCCACCGAATTTTCTTTCGGAAGATGCGGATCGACCTCGTTTTTCTGAGGTTTTCGCATTGCGATTTTGGGGCGACGAACTATAACTTGTTTTCCATTCAGATTTTTTTACTTGATCTTGGGCCGGCGGCAGTTGATGTTTTACTTGAGAGGAATCAGAAGTCCTCCGTATTTCCGGCGGCTTTATCCTTTGTCTCTCCCCTGAAAGATGGGGTCTTTCAGGTTTTTGCGATGATTCGTTTTTTCTTATCATATTAGTTTATTTTTTATTACAACATTATTGTGCCCCCCAGAGGATTTGAACCTCCACGTCCTTGCGGACACACGCACCTGAAGCGTGCGCGTCTGCCAGTTTCGCCAGAGGGGCAGATTATAGAACCCATCTCAAACGCCGCGACACATTATTACATACCAGTGTTTATGAAAGCGATTTTTGAGATAGGTTCTAAGGCGTGAAATTTAAATTTTTACAACAGCGCCGTCTCGAGGGTGGTGATGGGCGCTTTGGAGGGAACTATCTTAGAAGCTGTAGTATATCACGGAAACAAGGAAAAGGTCAAATTTGGGAAATTATTATTTTAGCACTCTTGTCATGTTAAGGTACCAATTCCCCGCGTTTTTAAATCTATCTGACGGGTCAGAGAGAACGTCGGTTGCGATACCATGAATGGTTTTGTTGGTTATGTAGAGGTAATTGGTCGAGTAGAGAAAGACGGCGGGATAATCGAAGGTGATTATATTTTGAACATTTGCAAACTGGGCGGCCCTTGCCTCATTATCGGGATTTCCACGAATAGTATCGAGAAGTGAATTAACTTTAGGATTATTATACATTGCGAGATTGAGTCCGGGAGCGAGTGATTGAGTTGAATCCCAAAATGGATAAAGATCGGAGCTTGGCCCAAGGACAATTCCAAAGAGAAGTGCGTCATATGTGCGATTCGGTATAATATTTTTTGCGATATTATCGGGTGAGTCGGGGATAATGGTCACTTGTACCCCCATTGTTTTCCAAGACTCTTTTATGATGTCGGCCGTTTTTAGGAGGAAAGAAACCTGAGGGACGACAAGTGTTATTGAAAGAGGGATGGAGGATTTTCCAATATTCTTTATGCGAAGTCCTTCATTGGTTATTTTCCATCCTGCGTCGTCGAGCGTTGTTGAGGCGAGGTCGAGCGAAGATAACGTTGGGGTCGATGCATTATATGCTGCATCATAGGGAATCGGTCCATCGTCTGGTTTTCCATATCCGCCGAGTACCTGGTTTACGAGCGTGTTTTTATTGATCACTAGAGAGAGCGCTTTTCGTACGGCTACATCTTCGAGCGCCGGATTTTTTGTTTGGTTTAGAAATACGGCGTAATAATTTGGAATTCGGAACGCGAAGAGATCATATGGCCTCTTTATATTAGTAATATTTTCAGGCGAGATACCGCCAAATCCATCAACTTGTCCTGAGTTGAAGTTTTGTATCAGAAGATCCTTGTTGTTTGAAAATTGGAAATCAAAATTTTGAATAAGGGGTTTTGTTCCAAAATAGCCATCCCACGCCTTGAGGTGATAGGAAGTAATAAATCCATCGGGGCGTTTTTCGTACGAAGAAAATGAATATGGGCCGCTCCCCACGGGCTTCAAGTTATAATCCGAAAGTCGCCAATTACCGGGGGGGATATCAGCAAAAAGATGCTTGGGAAGGATGTAAAGGCCCTTGAGGTTGTCGCCGAAAAATGCGTATGGTTTTACCAGTGAAAATTGGAGTTCGAGCTCGCTTATGCGACTTACTGCAACCCCCGCCCAGCTATCTGAGAGAGGAGAATCGGAGTCTTTATTCTGAATTTCTTGGACGGTAAATATTACGTCATCGCTCGTGAGTCGTGTATCATCTTGCCAATGCAAGTTTTCCTTGAGACGAATCGTCCATGTTTTTGTATCAGACGAAATCTCAATTTTATCGGCAATATCGTAGATGTTGCTATAAACCATTCTAACAAGGTCGCGATCGGTTTCGCTTTTAGCAGTGACTGGATTGACATACTCTGGCTGTCCTATAATGCCTTCGGTGTATTGCCCTCCCGATGCAGGAACAGCTCTCGTTTTTTCTATTATTATTATTCCTGCAATAGCACCGATACTTACAATGATTACTGCTGATGCGAGCCAAAAGGAAACGCGTTCTCTTTTGGTGAAGGCAGCGAAAACTTTTTTGAAAAATGATAGTGTGAGCATAAAGAAGAGCCGATTTCTTAATACCGGGACATTGCCGCGATGCTAGGAATAAATACTAATGGATCCCTGCGGAAAGTCCGTATACTGCTACAATCGCTAACGCAACAACAAGCACAATCGTCGTGTAAAAGATTATTTTTTCTGCGCCACGGCGAGCCTGGTAAAAACCAATTCCTTCGCCGCCGAGAAGTCCGGACATGCCGGATGAGCGCTCCTGAAGAAGAATAAGTACGATAATAGCGATCGAGAGGACTATTTGGATAAGTGCAATCATGTTTTTTAAAGTCTAGTTGGGATTCGGATGCTTTATTTTTCCACCGCGAGATGGATTACGAAGTTTATGATTCCGAGAAGAAGCGTAGCATAAATGAGTGCCGGAATGCTCTCTATAGTAATGCTTCCCTTCAAAATGTCAATGTGATTTCCGAGAAATTGGAGAACAAGGAGAATTGCAGCGTTTACCACAATAATGCCGAGGCCAAGGGTAAGAACAATGATAGGGCCGAAGATGAGCGTAAGAATTGGTCTCAGGATTGCGTTTAAGAGCATAAGAACAAGGGCGATGATGATAAGCTGAGGAATGGAATCGCTGATGACAAATCCTGGTATGTAATGGCTCGCCACCCAAAGCCCAAGGGTGTTTCCGGCGATAATAATAATAATTCTTCCGAGCCAGTGCATAGAAATAGTATAGCATGAATATATGATTTGGTGTTGCTGATAATATGAGTGTCATATGTTTGAAACGTCGTATCGTCGCGATAATCTCGTATTATGGTGCTTGCCCTGGCTTTTTTGAAAAGACTTGCTATAATAGACAGCAATGTCACGTACTTATAATCCAAAAAAGAAAAAGAGAGCCCGCACGCATGGCTTTTTGGCGCGCGCTGCGACGCCGACGGGGCGAAGGGTTCTTGCGCGCCGCAGGGCAAAGGGGAGAAAGAAGTTAACGGTATAGCCGCATATTAAAGCAGTATCATGCTTTCTCAATCATCGCGCCTTCCCTATCGCGAGTTTCGTTTGCGGGGGTATCGCACTATACCAACCCCTTTTTTTGTTTTGAAAATAAAAAAGGGAGCTGGGGTTGAAAATAGACTCGGGGTTGTGATAAGTGCCGCCGTCGAGAAGAAGGCAACGCGCAGAAACTTCTGGAAACGCCAGACAAAATCAATGTTCGCGTTGCTTCCTCCCATGGGTATCGATTTTCTGATTATCTTTTCGGGGGGCGTGAAGCAATGCACTATAAAAAAATTTAAGGAGGAATTTCTCCGCGTAGCGCATACCGCACATTAATATTATGATTTATCTTTATAACGTCATTTTCTATCAGCCGATTCTCAATGTTCTTGTATTTTTTTATAACACGATTGCACTTCGCGACTTTGGTCTTGCAATCATTTTGACCACGCTTCTTGTGAGAATTCTCCTCTTCCCGTTCTTCCATAAGAGCTCTCATCAGCAGATGGTGATGCAGCGCATCCAGCCGAAGATAAAAAAGATCCAGGAGACGCACAAGGATGATAAGGAAAAGCAGGGACAGGCGCTCATGGATCTTTACAAGGAGCATGGCGTAAATCCTTTTTCGGGGTTTTTGCTTCTTATTATTCAACTTCCCATTCTCATCGCGTTGTATCAAATTGTGCAATCGAGTTTTGGGGCGGACGTTCTCAATCAGCTTTATTCCTTTATTGCGACGCCGGGGACTATCAACTCGACATTTTTAGGAATTATTAATCTCAGTGATAAAAATTTAATATTGGTTGTCGGCGCTGCTGCCGCACAGTATTTCCAGGCAAAACTTGCTATTTATCAGGTAAAAGGAGAAGCTCCGTCGCAGGCTCAGAAGATAGCGAAGCAGATGGCGATCATGGGGCCACTTCTTACGATTTTTATTTTCTATAATTTCCCGGCGGCGGTTGGTCTCTATTGGCTCGTCTCATCAGTTTTTTCCGTTTTTCAACAAGTGATCATCAATAAGAATTTGAAGGAAAAATACGGGGAATAGGACTACGCACTTTCATTTTCAAGGGAGGGGTACCGCGGGAACTTCATTTTTCTAAGCTTGCAACTCGCTAAGAAGAATTGGTCGCTCTCTTAACTCCTTTAAAAATGAGAGTGCTCCGTTTGTGGCAGAAATTCTTATTTATTAGCTTCTTTGTCGTTAAGAAATTCTAAACGCTTGCGTTTTTGCGGGAAAAATGAAATAGTGTATAGAATAAACAATCTATAGGAAATTACAAAAACAGACATGTGGGAACCGCTTATTAAAGGAATTGTTGACCGTATGGGTTTTCGGGATTACCAGCTTGAGGTATCGCCGGAGGAGGGTCGTGCTTCGCTTTTTATCTATGAAGATTCGGCAACATTCAAGGAAAACTTGCCGGTGATTGTTGACTCACTGAATCACCTCTTACAGATGATAGCGCGAAAAAATCAAAGCAAGGCGCTTTTTTTGGATATCAATCGTTATCGACAAGAGCGTGAGAATCTTATAGCCGAGCTTGCAAAGGCAGCGGCAAAGAAGGCGCTTGCTACCAAGGGAGAAATTCTTTTGCCTGCTATGAACTCGTATGAGCGGAGATTGGTGCATGTAGCACTTGCGATACATCCTGATGTTATGACGGAGAGCGCAGGGGCCGGAAAAGGAAGATATGTAATAATAAAGCCGATTGATTTTAAGAAAAAGGAAGAGCAGGATAAGACGGAAGAAAGCGAATAGAAAACTGTGATTGGATACATAAAATCCCCGCGTGCGGGGATTTTATGTGCTCGTCATAGAGATTCCTATAGTTTTATCGAATAAAGCTTTTGATCGTATCGATTTACGAAGAAGAGCGCGTTATTAAACACTTTTATTCGTGAGACATCCATGGTTTGGTTTTGGTCGTTGAATAGTGTAGTGACGCTTCCGTTTGATGTATTGATTCGGTAGATATTGTCAGACGTAAAAAAAGACATCTGTTCGTAGTCGTCAGGAAGTCGTGCGGAGGAAATCATATTTTGATCTCGTGGTACGCCGCAATAAAGCGCGAGATAGGACGATGAAGATGCGGTAGTGGCCGGCAATGAAGTCGTTGACGTTGCTGGACGTGCCAGGCTGGTGTTGGTTGCAACGGTAGATGGTGTCGCATTGTATTGGCTAAACAAGCATTTTCCAGGCATCGTGAGAAACCCGAACCGTTGCAGAATGCTTCCTGACTCGTCGATGAAGCGAAGTGAGCCGCCATATTGTGAAGAATCTCCCGTAAAGAGAAGTCCGATGGTGGTTGTGGCAGTACTCCATAATGCCTCCATCCCTCGTTGATCATTAATAACGGGATTCAGGCTTTTTTTCTGAAGATTAAATGACCATATTGATCCAAAGGAATAGACACTGGGATTATCATAAAGTAAGACGTCATTTTTTGTTCTCCATAGCAATGAAAGATCTTGAACGTGCAATGTTGTGACAATTACAACATTATTTTTTGTTTTTGAAGCATCAAGCGTTGTGAGTGCTTCGGTCCCGTTTGAATTGTTTTTTAAATACATTATTCGATAGTCGGAGGGAGACCACTGCGGAGAGATCATTCCCACGACAAGAGGTGTCCATGTTTTTGTTTTCATATCAAATATGCTCGTCTGGGGGCTTTGTCGATCGCCAAAATTAATCAGTATCTTTGTGCCGTCATACGAGAACCCGGTGCTTATTATGTTTTTGATTTTTGAGGAACTAATATTATCGGCATTATTGTTGGTTATGGTGGCGATGGTTCCGTCGGGGCTGACTACGATTGTGACATTATTACTTACAAAATAATCGAGAACCGATATGTTTGGCGTTGAAATGGTAAGACTTTTTGCGGACGCCGATGACGCGCTACTGTTGAAAATAGAAGAGCTGGGGGATGATCCATTCTGATTAAATGCCGTACCGATTCCTGCGGTCGTTGGAAGTGATCCTGTTTGTCCTGTCTCGCTCGACTGATTATTGCTTTGGGCAAAAAGGTAAAAAGCAGTTCCGATAATGCCGACGCTAACAAGTGCAATGACGAAATAGATAAAGACTTTTTTCATGTTTATATTATAACGCTAATTGGTTTTTAAGGTTGTATGATGTCTTATTCGTCTTTCTCGTCGGGTTGAATTGGAAGCTGTATCGGTGCTTGTGGGGTTGCTCCGCCATTTGAGCCGCCACTCCCGTTTGCTCCTGGCGTTGTTTGTGTTGTTTGTCCTCCTACTGGCGCTGCTTGTGTTGCTGGTTGTGTCTGAGGAAGTGGCGATAATGACGGAATATTTAATCTAATAAGTTCAGGATTAATGGTTTTTAAAATCAATGCCGCGCTCGCTAAAAGAACAAGTCCTAAAAGCGCACCCACAATCCAATCTTTTCCATCCGATTGCGCGGAGGGATTTCCTGCTGCAATCGCATATTTTACGCCACCCCAAACAATTGCGCCGAAAGCGAGAATACCTCCTATGAGAAGAGCAAATGAATAAAAGTTAGCAACAACCGCTCCGGGATTATTACTGGTGGTATAGGTGCCTGGTATATTTACACTGATATTTACCGCCTCTGCCGTAATGGCAAAAATCCAGCCGAGAGCAGCTATGGAAAAGACGGTCCATCCTTTTTGAGCGCGGCTCATTGTAATTGTTTTTGATAGGTAAGATTTTTGGAGGCACTTGCTGATTGTCCCGTGTTCTTATCTTGAGCATTAAGAGAGATTGCAATGGTCGAGCCCGAAGGCGCCTGATTTGGAAGATTAATCTGAAGAATATCGGGGTTTTCGGTATTAGATCCCGTCTGTCCATTTACTGACCATGTGAAAGAAAGGTTTTCGGTTGGTGTATTGAAAAAAAATGCGAGCGCGGTTGCGGTAGCATTTTGTCCCGAAAATTGATCCGACGGATAAGGAGTAGCGATAACGACACCAGGATTGATTACGGGAATATTTATTTGATGTACTAGATAGCCTCCTGAATAGTTCGGGAGCGCCACTTTTAATGTTTCCATTTCTGGCGCGCTTCCAAAGGGATAGAATGCTATTCGCTGTACGCCGACCCCACCGCCAATGAGCGTGTCATCGAGGTACCAATAAATCGATTGATTTGAGATATTTATTATTTGTCCTCCCGCAACGAGTTCGAGCGATGCTACGATTTGAGATTGAGATCCAGGGAGAATCTTTCCTTTATAAGATGATGGGGCGTAGCTGTTTCCCGCGTTCCATGAAAGAAGGAATTGTGGCTGTGCCTGTTGTGCTCTCACTGACTTTCCTATAAGAAAAAAAGATGCGCACAAGAGCGATGCGACGGAAATTATTATAATTTTGGTTCGGCGATTTTTCATTCTTTTATTATACCATAACCATTCAATACCATTGTGTGACTTCTTGTTTTGGGTCGATTATCGTGCCTCTTATTCCCCTACTTCTTTTAGGTCGGGTAATTTTAACTGCTCTTTCTTGGTCCTTTCAGCTTTTTCTTCCGGTGATGGAATTTTATTATTTGCCTCATTGTTTTCCTCCTCTATGTTTTCATCTTTTTGTATCTGGCCGGCCTGCTCTTCTTTTGGATTAAAGAGATCTTCCTTTGTTTTTTCTATGGGCTCCTTTTCCATGCCAAATACTTCGTCTGAGATGCCCACTCCGGATTCATCTTCCTTGTTGTTGGGGGATCCTTCTTCTCCTGCTCCGCTCATATTTCCCGCTCCCCTTGTCCTTCCTGCGCCGCCAGCTGATCCTGCGGTTTCCGTTTCCACGCTTGCTGAGTGCCTGGTAGCTCCAGTTGTTTCCGTTGCCTCTGTCTCGGCGCTGCCCACGGATCCCCTCCCTCCCTTCGCGGCTCCTGCCATTTCGGTTGCTTTTTCGAGTTCCGGATGGCGATCAATCCATACTGTGACAACCCAGGCAAAAAGCTCGGTTGGTAACGCCTGCAGTATGGGAACGAGTCCACATGCATAACCAATAGCATTTGTTACTACCACCGAAGTCCCTCGGAGACCTTTCATATAGAGGTAGAATGCCATCAAGCTGCCAACAATAGGAGAAGTAATATCCCCTACGAGTGGTATAAGATTTACGATGCTCACAAGGAAAAGGGCAATTCCTATTAAAATTGCTTCAACCAACGAAATTTTTGGTTCGGGCTTTTGTTCTTCGGCCATATTTTATTTCTCCGTTATTGGATTCCTTCCGCCCTTTCTTCGAGTAGCTGTTCTGGATTTGTGGTGATTATCTGATCTTCAAAGAACGAAGGAACGATTTGGATGGTTACATGTTTTTTTCCAGCAAAGAAAATTCCCGTACCAACTTCAGCGCCAAGGAGAAAATTCTTTTCGGTATTGGTGAGATCAAATGCCTTCACAACGATATCGATGGTTGCAGGTGCCTGTTTCAAGAGAAGCTGGATGGAAGAATTAGTGATGATGGGACGTCCATACGGTGAGCGTAAAAAATCTTCGACATCCTGCGTGATTGTAGTAATGCCGAGATAGTATTTTCGCGAACGCTTCACGAGTCCAAAGAGGAACGTCGCGCTGTCCTCGTTCTTCATCATGATCCACGCTTCATCGATGAAGAGAAGTCGTTTTGCAAGCTTTGCACGAACGAGGCTCCAAATGAAATTGAGGACAACAAACATTCCCACCGGTCGCAGCTCTTCTTCGAGGTCTCGGATAGAAAAAACGATAAGACGGTTTGAGATATCAATATTTGTTGGTTGATTCAAAAATCCAGCAAAACTTCCTTTGGTATATTTATATAATTTTTCCGCCATACCACGCCCGCCTTCGAGGTTTCTCAGTACGGTTTCGAGGTCTCCCAAAAGCGGAGGTTCCTTTCCTGTGAAGTCCATGTCAACGATGATCTCGCGCGAGGCATATGTTTCGGTAATGGCGCGATCAAGAAGCGCATCTTCTTCTGGTGTTACTTTTCCGAGCATGAGCTTGAGAAGACTTGCGATGGTTACAATGTGTGATCGCAGAACATCGGAGGCTGACTCCCCTTCCGGAATAAGAGGAAGATCAAATGGATTGATATGTTCGTGCGAGGAAAGAGAGATATTGAAGATGCTTCCACCGAATGTTTCGGCAAGGCGTTGATATTCGTTTTCCGGATCGATGACGATAACCATTTCGATGCCCGCCATGAGTGAGCGGATAATTTCGAGTTTTGTCGCGTATGATTTTCCGGATCCTGCTTTTGCGAAGACAACTTGGTTTGCGTTTTCAAGCGAAAAGCGATCGAAGATGACGAGATTGTCATTATATAAGTTGATGCCGTACATAATCCCTTGGTTCGATGTAAGGTCTTCGGAAACAAATGGAAAGAATGATGAAATGGGGCCAGTGTTCATCGGAGAGTAAACACGAATATCGTCTTTATTGGTCGGGAGAATAGAAAAGAGGCCCTCAAGTTGTTCGAAAAGCGCCGGCTTTATATAGATGAGTTTTGCCTCCATCATGCTTACAAGTTTGCTTTCGAGTCTTGAGAGCTCGTCTTCGGTGTCTGCATAAAGAACGATATAGACGCCGGTATCAAAAAGTTTTTCTTGTGATTGCTGGAGGGAGTCGCGCAACGCATCCACGTCCTGCATGGCGGTTTCAAGCATCGGATCTCGTACGAGGCCTCTGTCCGCTTGATCGTTCCGTTGAGATTCGAGCTGTCCTGCTTTTTTGCGGAGATTTTTGAGAGCGGTGCCGGTATCGATGGGATTTATAAAAATAGAAATATCAAACAGGTTGGGGAGATTGATGACTTCCTCAAACCATCCTGTTGAAAGGTAGCGTGGGTAGGAAAGTATAAAAAAGGCCTTTGCAAATTTATCACCGATTTTCAGATAGTTCGGAAAGACTTGAGCTCCGGCGGGAGCAATAATCTTTTTTACATTTTCAAAATTTTCCTGTTTTGGGTCCATGGTATCTTTTTATTGTTGCATATCGGCGTTTACAAATCCTTTTCGCTCGATGGTCTGCGGGTTATAGAAATTATAAAAAAGCTCTATCAACTGTTCATTTTCAAGGGTTTCCGCCTCGAGGCCAATAGCGAGAAGACCGTTCATTACCTGGCTTGTCCTTTGGGAAAGCTGGATAAGATTGTTGTTGAATGCTTCTTCCTCGTTCTCGCCGCTTTCTTTTTCATCTTTCTTTTTCCCGAGAAACGGGAACATGCCGGAAAGTGTGTTTTTGCTTGGTAGAACGCTTAAGGGATAAAACGGCACAACAACAAAGAACGCTTTTTCCATAATCGCGTTCTTCTTTACGAAGCCATCGATAAAATTGATGTATTCATCGATTTGATTTTGAAGGATTGGCGACGACTCTGCTTCTTTTCTCGTGCGGAGCGTTGCGATATATTTTTCGATATTAACCTTGCGTGAGTGAATTATGATCTGAAGAGGATACGATATTCCATTGAGAAAATTTTGATATCCCTGTGTGATAACGGATTGTTCAGCTTCTGATTTGAGGGCAAAATTAACGCCGCCCACCATAACTACTTGATGCATGCTTCCGTCATTCATAATGACGGCATTTTTTTTGATCTCCTTGATGTCGATAAGATCGAGCGAATTTCCTGAATCTTGTTGTAGTGGTATTGGCATTGTTATATCGTTTCGTTCATTTTCGCATAAATTAATGAACCTGTCATTTATTTATTTTATCGATAATCAACGCGTTTTGCAGCGTTGCGATCGCCGGCGGGCTTTCGGAAAATCTGATAACGATCAGTTATCTGTCGGTTCGATATCTTTGTTCCTGTTGTTGTCCCCGTTTGAAGGCCTTCCCAGCTTTTATGAAGCGCCATTCCTGCGGCGATGTCCTCAATGGCGGCACCGATGCCCGGATGGTCTTCTTTTTTTGTTTGTCGCTGTTCCGATTGCCAGAGGTAGATTTGTGGCTTCCAATAGAAGTTGATTGCTGCAAGGGCGACGTTCAAAAGCGGTCGGCCATCAAGCTTGACGAACGCAAGCGAGATGGAAGCGCCCATAATAATGGAGGCTATAATTGCCCAAAGCCAGGTTGCGATCATAAAATAAAGTATGCCGCATACGCCTCCGGCGATACCGACATAGATAAATTGACGAATGGTAAGAGGCCCTACGACCTTATCTTCCGATTCAATGAACTGAGGAACCTGGAATTGCATAAGAATATTATACCCCGATTTCTCGCAAAACGCGAAAAGATTCCTGATTTTTACCGACGATTATTCGTGTCTTAAAAACAAGAATAAAATTATTTGTCTGATTTTGGCGGAATTGGAATACCCGAAGAAGGGGTGGAAGAAGCTGATCCTTTTGGAACTAAATCGGCCTCAGAATAATCTTTCTGAATGATCTTTGGCGTCGGTGAGGCTTTTGGTGGTTGGTTCACCGGGATTGGGGCGGTGAAGATGTCAGAAATTGGTGTTGGCCGGTTATTGATTTTATTTGACGGAAACGAAGACGAGAACGAAGGAAAATCAACCGGAATTGGTGCTGGAGCTGATATCGGCGCTGGTGGCGTAGAAGCGGAAGGAATAACTTTTGCCGGATCAGTTGTTTTTTCTATTGGAATTCTCGTTGGGGCCGATTGTTTTTCCATAGAAATTCCAGAGGACTGAACTGGAGCAGTGATTTCGGTAACGGTTCTATTTTTTCCAGGAACCGGAATTGCTTGCGCGTCAAACTTCTCAGTAGGGAGCTTTGATGATAATGATGGAGAGTCGGGAACATTCTTTTTTGGAAAATCAGATGAGATCTTTTCGGTTTTCTTTCCGAAGATTTGCGCAATTGGACCAAATTCTAATATCGCCGCTTTTTGTGGCAGCGGTTGAGGGGCCTTTGATAGTCCCTTTAGTTTATCGTCGGAAATATCAATGTGGAATTCTGACGTTTTTTTATTCGATTCAAATGATGCGTTTTCTTGAAGAATGACCGGTTTTGGCGCTTCTTTTTCGGCGGCTTTCACTGGAGTCGATGATGGCTGTTGAGGCGCTGTGGGAGTTTCTGAAGATAATGAAATTGGCTTTGCGGGTGCAGAAATTTCGGAAGTCGAAGGGAATGATACCGGCTGGGGTGTTGGCGTCTTTGTGATTGGCGCCGGAGTCGAAGGTATTGCAACGGGCTTTTGGATTTCCTCGATCATGGTTGGTTTTTCGTCGACAGACGACGTCTTTGTTTTATATGCCGACCCATTTTTTGCTTTATAGGCTTCGTTTATATCTTTTTGTAGAGGAATAAAAATTCTTGCACTTATTGTTTTTGTTATTAAATCCGCAATTCTTAGATCAATATTAATAGCGCTGCTTATTTCTTTTGGCATGTCGTCGGAGTGAATGAGGCCCATAAGAACATATCCAGCGATTTTTGCGATAGTATAAATTTTTTCATTAGCAATGTGTTCCCCTTCGCAGGTTTTCCAAATAAAATCAGAATTTACTTCAGAACACAAAGCTTCCCGAATATTATCGGGCAAAGCATCCCATCTTTTAAGGGCTTGTTCTTGGGTTATTGTAGTCATGATTATGGTGTTGCGGGTGGTGGAGGTGTCGCGGCAGTGGGTGCAGTTCCGGAGAAAAGGACGTTATTTGCAAGCGACCTTTGAAAAGTTTCATGTTTATCTCTTAGTTTTTGCAACTCTGCATCTCTTTGAACTATTGAGATGCTAGTATTGTTTAATATTCTCCTGGACTCCCCCATGAACTCGCCACTATAAATGCCCTCAAATTTGTGAAGCGTTGGAGATTTCATGTTTTGTAATAGACTCGAAGTAAGCTGGGGGGCGGTCTTAAGGAATCCTCGGGCAAGCGCTTTTGAAAGTTCGGTTTCTGCTGCGAAGATATTATTTACATTCATTTTTTGTACGTCGGCTTTTCCTAGTGTTCGAACAAATTTTTCGACAGCCTCATCCAGATCTTTTGTGTCGGTTGTTGTTCCTGCTATAAGGGCTCTTTCCGCATCGCGTATTTCTTTATTGCTTCCGAGAACCTTATTTGCATTGACTCCCAATAATCCCTGACCGAAGCGCTTCATGACGTCGGGATTCTCATCCAAAAAGACTTTCACGTTTTTACCATTAATATTCTCATCTCCTTTTAGCTCTCCTTTTTCTACCAGTTTTGAGATAGCGGCAAGCTGATCTTCCTTGTTCATTGAACCGATAAGAAGCCTCTTGAGCTCTTCTGGATTATCGGAAAGTTTTTTCTTTGACTCATCAACCAATGCTTGATTGGTACTTGCCTTGCTAATAGCGCGTCCAGCAAGAGACTCTCCGCGCCTTACAATACCACCAAGAGCTCCTCCAAGGAGGGGGAGTCTTTGAATTTGTCTCCCAATTCTTCCTTCTTGCAATCCAGCAGTAATCTTTTCGCCCCCTGCTTTTTGATATGCAAGGCGTGAGCCCTTCTTTCCTTGTTTTAGGCTGTAGTTTCCAGCTGATGCTCCAATCGATTTCATCGCGCCAACGGTAGCCGATGATCCAGTTATGGAGAGCTCATTTGCTGCTATCATTCCTCCGATCATGAGGCCGACAAGCACTATTTCATTTAGAATATTACCGACAAGAGGAGCAAAGCCGCCTAAGCCATTGCTGTTCGCTTGTTCCGTAGCAGTGGTATTGTTACTACCAAAAAGCCCTTTGTAGGTATCGGCACCAGCGGTGGCAGATGTTGAGTTACTCATTTGGGAACTTGTCATGATCGCAAGCCACATGAAAAAAAGAACAACAGGGGCGAAGAATGTCCACCGAATAAAGCTCCCCCACCATCGCGAAAAATAGCTTTGTGTGTTTGGAAACACCCATAACATCCAGGCAAGCGGTAAGAGAACAGCAAGAATGGCGATGTATACATAGCGGACAAGAAGCATGAAAATAAATGTTGCGAGTGTCATAACGATGACAATCATTGCGCCGGCAAGAAGAATAAGTCCGAACGTGGGACCAATAATTTTGGAAATATCACCCCCCATGCCGGATGCAATTGTGTTTGACGTCTGGGCGGTATTCAAAAAGTCTCTCTGTGGTTGAAAGGCGCTCGCAAGGGCTGTTGCGAATGACTTTGCACCTTCAAGGGTGCTTACGGTGCCGCACCCGCCGCCCGTTTGAACGCATCCAAGGAAGTAGGTTGTAAGTTGATTCGAAAAGTTAAAAATAGGTTGCACGATGACAAGGCCGAAATTTACAAGAATTGCCATCACGACAAGTTTCCAAAGAAGTTGTTTTATTCCGTAGCTTTCTCTTCGGAGAATAGTTGCAATAGCAATCACGATAATGCCGAAGACAAAGCCGAGGTTTGCAAGTGAAAGCGCCGCTGAAAATCCTACCTGTATAATAGGTGCGTTAAATACTCCCGCGTTTATGTTGAGTATTTCGCCGACAAAGTATGCCTCTAAAGCAACAATAAGCCCACAGACCCATCCAACAAACCAGGCGATATAGTAAAAGATCTGACCAATGAGAAAAAAGGCAACTTCGGCAATCATGTTTCCGCCCCCTTTATAAATGGGGGACCCACCACCGGGCGGATCAGAGGGCACTGTACACTTGCCACTTACGCAGGTCATGGATGAAACGCAAGTGTTTTCGGGAGTTGCGGGTGTTCCGCCGCAGGCTCCCGTAGACGTACCGGCGTCGGCGGCAGACACAAAATGGATCGGCGCAAGAAAGGCAGCGAGTCCGATGACTACGATCGAAAGGATTAAAAGATTTCTTTTGAGATTATTTTTCTTCATCCTTTTATTATTGTGCCGTTACTCGACATACTGCCGATTCACTATCGGTCGATTCACTAACGAAAACATTGTATGTTCCTGCGGTATCATACGTTCCAGAAAAGGTGGAGCCTATCGAAGCTGCTGAAACGGCACTTGGTGCATTCCATCTATAGGTTGGAGCGTTACCACTTGAATCATATGTTCCGCCACCTGCAGAAAGGTTAAACGGTGCTCCAATCGAAACTGTTTGCGAAGAAGGAGAACAGGCAAGTGGGCCTACAACAACGATCTGACAACTCGAAGTCGTATCGTTTATTGATTCACCAACAACGACATTATATGTTCCGGCATTGCTAAAGCTCGTGTTGAAGGCGCTCCCCTTGGAGGTGGTGATATCTGCTCCTGGTGCGCTCCATGTATAAACCGGAGAGTTTCCCATCCCGTCATACGGGCCGCCGTCAACCATGAAGCCCACCAATGTCCCAATAGTAGTGTTTGATGAAAGAGTAGAGCATGATAGTGGGGTCACGGGAAGCGTATTTGCTTCGGTGGATTGAGTGATTCCCGAAAGGCCGCTGTCGCCATTTCCATTTAGGGCGTTGTTGATTGATTGTGTGGCAGAGTCTGCAAGCTTGCTTAAAAGTGATTCTGCAAGAGCGACCGCAAGCCCCTCGATACCTTGTGCGTTTATGGTCAAGTCGAGCGGGCTTTTTATGGTGTTCGAAAGTGCATCCGACACTGTCTTTCCGGGAGTTGTTACGATCGGATCGCTTCCATTAGCGCATTTTCCTCCATTGGGCGTGAGAACAGCGGATCCGGTGCTCCAGCTATAATGAGATCCATTTTTGGGATCGCTCTTGTCGGCACATATTCCCGGGGGGATAAATCCATTTCCTGAAACTGCCTCGTTTTGTTTTGCCTTTTCTGCTGCGTCTGCCGCTAGTCTTGATTTGTCAAACCCGCTGAAAAATTGGATATGAATATCGTTGAAAAGATAATTTACATATGATCCCCAGCCGCCTCCCGCCTGAATGCTTTGGGAAAGCCCTTGTATGCTTGATTGGCTTACGGTACAGGTTTGAAACCCGTTCGATTGTGTTGATGGAGCGTTTATCCTGAGTGCGCCACTAAGAATGGGTCCATAGGATGGACATACGCCAGTAGATACCATATTGTCGAGCGCAGCATTCCCCGCTGCGGTATAAATGTTTACAAAAGTACTTACCCAATTGGTTATGAACTGCGGAGCTCCGCTTCCTTGTACCCACGCAAGTACTTTATTCTGTATGAATCGTATGAGCGTATTTTTCACGAGTTGAAGGGCGAGCCTCATGGCAAAGTCCTTAAGCTGATTGAGGATAACTCCAACATCAATTACGGGGAGACTTGCATAGGTTGTCTTTATTCCCAAGAGACTTCCTATGACAGCAAATCCTTTTGGAGTAGATTCGAATTGTGTGTTTTTGAAGGAGACGGCGTTATTTTGCATCGCTTTCTGGAGCTCGCTCTGAAAAGTCTGCACGGCGAGATTGGTTTCTTTATCCTTCGATCGGAGAATAAGCGAGGCTTTTACTGGATCTTGTGTCGCAACACTTGCCGTTTGGGCAGTATTCTTTTCGTATACCAAAAGCTTGACGAGGCTTTTCTGGAAGCTGACAAGCGAAGCTGGTACGGTAAGGCGTGTAATATCATTCAGTGAATCAATGATCGATGGAGTGACCGCTCCCATGATGGATGGATCGAGATCGGAAGATCCTTTATTAGCGTTGATTGCGGCTTGGGCAATCGCATCTTTGATGCCGTTTTTTACAAAATTTTTATTAAGGGAATCATTTACGGCGCCAACATAGGTCGTGATATCCTGCTGTGAATAAGTCTTTGTAATATTAACGGTGATTTTATTGGCCTCAAGATTCCAATCAGGGGCCTTGAAGTTTTTGAAAGCATCGGCATTTGAAAGCGCGGCGATCATCTGTGCCTGATTGGGTTGAGACATAACTTGGTTTCCGTTTGCATCGGTAGTGGGCCCTTGGGGATTTGCATTCATGATGCCGTTCAACATGGTATCAGTAAGGGCGCCAGTGAGATTATTGGGATCGTTCGTTATTTCAGGGGTTAGATTGGCGCCGGTTTGTTGCGCGAGAAAAGCATTGTTTCCAACGGGCGAAGGATTGGTATTTTCCGCGATATTGCTCTCCGTTTTTTGATTTGCAAGAGACGAAAAAATCAAGACCGAAGCAGTCGCTCCAATCGCCAAAATTAAAAATCCGGCAATCAGTTTTTTAACATCAAGCATTTCATTAAATATACTCCATTCAAATGAATATGGGTAACGCGATTTATCCACAAAGGCATTTGTGGATAATAAAAAGGAGAAGGGAGTCGCGGACAGGGCTATGAGACTTTAAAAAATTCCCTTGCAATGAGAATAATATCTTCTACAGAAAGATTCTGGGGACGATGCTGTGGATTGATTTTTATCTTTTCAAGAACAGTGACAATTTTCTTTTTTTTGTGCTCGCTATCCCCTTCCATAATTATGTTTTCATATACATTATTAAGAATTGTTTTTCGCGGTTGAGAAAATAGCGCTCGCACAGCGGCATAATAATATTCCATGTTACATGCTGGACGATTGTCTTTCTTTACAAGGAGAATAACCGCTGAATCAATTTTTGGCATTGGAGAAAAATCTTCTTTTGGTACGTTTATAATGATGGTTGGCTTTGCCCAAAATTGAACACTTGCGGCAAGGCGGTTCATCTTTGGCGGTTGCATGGTAATTCGTTCGGCAACTTCTTTTTGGATCATAAGGACGGTGCGTTCCGGTTTGTTATTGAGTTCGCTTATGACACGGAGAAGATATCCTGTTATGTAATAAGGAATATTTCCGACGACTTTATATTTTGACTCTTTTTGTTCCTCTATTAATAGAGGAAGCTTTATGAGCGCGTCACCAAAAACGATTTCGATTTCTCCATTGTTCTCGAATTGGTTTTTTAATGCCTCATATAGTTTCTCGTCTTTTTCAATAGAAATAACTTTGAGATTTCCGGTTTCTATTTTCAGCTTTTCGGTAAGCTCGCCATGACCCGGTCCGATTTCAAAAACAACGTCACCGTCCTGGAGCGCGACCGAGTCTATTATTTTTTCTGCCACCCTTTTATTTTTTAGGAAATGTTGACCAAGTTTTTGTGTCATTTAATATGTAATATAATCTTCTTCCTCATAATCGTCATCTATGTCATTTGAGGAGCTATTATTATTCCACGCCTTGTTTTGAAAAACCATATACTTTTCGGGTATTTCTCCAATGAATCGTGAAGGAGTTCCATGGAAGCTTATCGCGAGATCTTTTCGTGCGCGTGTCATGGCAACATACATGAGTCGCCGCTCTTCTTCAAGCGAGCGCTCATCACCGAGCGATCGGCCATGCGGAAGAATCCCTTCTGACGCTCCGATAATAAAAACGGAGTCGAACTCAAGTCCTTTTGCAAGATGGATCGTAAGAAGGCTCACTGCCGCGCCCAATACTTCATTTTGTTTCGTAGTAATTCTTCCTTTATTATTCTCATCATCGACCGCTTGAAGAAGGCTTACCTTTTCGAGAAGCTCGCTTAAGCTTTCAAATTCTGAAGCGAATGCGATGAGTTCGGCGATATTCCCCTCTCGTTCTTCGGCGTTTGTAAAATTTTCTTCGAGGTAGTCAAAGTAGTGATACGTTTCCAAAAAGATTTCAATGATTTCTTGCGGAGAAGTGACGATTTTCCCCTTGAAGAGATCTCTGAATTCGGAAAATTTCTTTTTTGAAAGATTTTTTTCGAGCCGTTCTTTACTTGGTTCGTCGGACGGGTTTGAAACCCATCGCAATGCTGCGACAACATCTTTTACTTCGCGGCGTTCATAGAATTTTAATCCGCCTAATATCTGATAACGGATATTGTTTCGTATAAGCGCTTGCTCGATTGCGCGCGACTGGGCATTGGTGCGGTATAGGACGGCAATACTTTCGTTATTAGATTGGTTTTTCAGTTTTTGTATTTCTCTTGCCACCCATTCTGCTTCTTCGTTTTCGCCCCATGCCTCAAATAACTTTATGGCATCGCCAGGCTTATTTTTGGTCCATAATGTTTTGGGAGCCCTGAAGCGATTATTTTTTACGACACTCCCTGCGGCATTGATGATATTTCCGGTTGACCGATAATTTTCTTCAAGAAAGAAAACCTGCGCGCCCGGCCAATGTTTTTCGAAATTGAGAAAGAGACCAATGTCAGCATAGCGCCAGCTATAAATAGTTTGCTCGTCGTCCCCTACCACGCTCACGTTTCTATGTTTTCCAGCGAGGAGCTGTATGAGTTCATATTGCCGTGGATTGATGTCTTGATATTCATCGACAAGAATGGCATCAAAGCGATTTTGATATTTTTCGAGAATATCGGGATACGACTTCATTGCTGCCACCGTTTTTTCGATGAGATCATCGAAGTCGAACGCATTGTTTTCGATGAGCGCTGATTCGTATCTTTGAAAAACTCTTTGCGTCGTCATGGTTTTCTCATCAGACACTTCAAGTGATTGATCGAATCCCCTCATGTTTTTTATCTTCGAAATTCCCTGTGCAAATATGACTGGCGTTTCCTTTTCTTTTTTTCTTTCTTCTTTGCTTGCCTCGCTTTTTGGAAGAATAGCCTTGACTGCTTTTTTTACCAAGCTGAAAGAATCGTGATCGTCAAAGATGGTGAAATTCGGTTTTCTCTCGAGCGCCCGGCATTCCTCCCGTAGGATTCGTGCGCCAAGCGAATGGAACGTTCCGATGAAAGGACCTTTTGATTTACTGAGGGAGTCCCCGTTTTTTGATTCGATGAGTAGCTGGGCACGGTCAGCCATTTCTTTTGCCGCCTTATTGGTGAAGGTTATCGCACAAATTTTCCATGGTGGGATACCGCTCTCTATTAAATACGCAATTCGGCCTATGAGTGTCTTTGTTTTTCCCGTGCCAGCGCCGGCAACAATAAGAAGCGGCCCAAAAGACGCCTCGGCCGCACGTTTTTGTTCGGTATTGAGTGGAAATTGTAACTGTTCACCTTTTTCTTTTTTTTGAAACAAGGGCGCTCTGTCTTTCTCCCCTGTTGAAATCTTTTTTGTCATTATGCTATAATAGCACTATTACTATTTTCTTAGGAAAACTCAAGAGGGATTACCTGTCATTGGGAGTGACACTTTTTTTTGTGGCAGTCTCATTCTTTGCTTTTTTACCTACCTCCAATATTGGATTGATTAAGGAGGATGGAAGTCTTCGGATTGCAAAAGCAGGCTCCGCAATCGCCCCGACGACTTCAGAAAGTGCATCACTCAGTGCTTCGTCGTGTCTATTCTCATCTGGGACAATACAAGAAGTAGGAGTTGCGTTATCCTCGCCTGAGTTTTTGTCACTAGGAGAATTAAAAGATCCCGGCATTCTTATGGGCACGACATCAAGTCGGCCATCGGCAATTATTTCTGAGGCGTCAGGAATTGGTCATGAGTCGGGGCTTGCGTCTTCCTTATCTCTCAATGCCTGGTGGTAGCACTTCCTTTTCCTTTCTGTAAAGTTTACCCCGATAAAGATCGGGTTTTTTATACGTCTTCTCGTATTCGATAGCTAAATGCTTCGGCGAGATGTTCTGCGGCTACTGTCTCTTTTTTATCGAGGTCTGCGATGGTGCGTGCCACTTTAAGGATTCGATAATAACTTCGCGGGGAAAGCCACCCCTTTTCAAAATTTTCAAGAAATTTTTCAGCATCAGCCTCGAGGTTTATAAGCTGTTCCGTTTCGCGCGAACCCATTTCTGAGTTTGTTTCTATTTTTATGTTTTGACTATCAAATCGTTTACGTTGGGTTTCTCTTGTTGATGCCACCCTCTCTCTAATAGAAAGATTTACCGACTCAGGGCAGCCCCCTTTTCGCAGTTCGTCTATTTTGACGCCACCGACTTTTATCTGGATATCGATACGATCAAGAAGCGGTCCGGAAATTTTCTTTTGATATTTAATTACTTCATAGGCAGAGCACGTACATGGATGTTCGGAATTGCCATAATATCCGCATGGACATGGATTCATTGCCGCGATAAGTGTAAATTTTGCCGGAAACAGTAAACTGCGTTTTGTTCTTGCAACATGAACCATTCCTGATTCCATTGGTTGACGAAGTGCTTCCAGTGCGTTTTTTTGAAATTCGGGGAGCTCGTCAAGAAAAAGAATGCCACGATGAGAGAGGCTGATTTCTCCGGGCTTTGGATCTTGTCCTCCTCCAATGAGCGCTGCGACGGATGTTGTCTGATGCGGCGATCTGAATGGGCGTCTGCGAATGAGACCGTGAGAGCCAAGGCCGGCAGCGCTCCATATTTTTGTAACCTCGATCGCTTCGTTTATTGTAAGATCGGGCAAAATTCCACCAAGCGCCTGAGCAAGAAAACTTTTTCCTACACCGGGAGGTCCTATCATCAGGGCGTTGGGGTCGCTATTCAACCACCAATAAGGCGTATTCCCAATGTGGATAAGTTATTTGTCAGAAGAGTGTATACTTATAATAATCCCGCATGGGAGGGGGATGTCCCGTTAGGGCATCGCAAAAGAATCAGCGAAGGCTGGTTCTTTTGTTTTTCTATCCAATCAACTTTTTACCAAATCCCTTTACCGCACCTTCGGCCGAACACCGATATTTGCTTTGGATATTATCCACGACGGTTTTTAAAAAGTTTTCTCGCAACGCTGGAAATCTGCCATAAGATTGAAGAATGTCTAGTTTGGTCGCTAGAGTTAATAAATCTGCAAATTCCAATCCCGCTATCATTTTCTCCTTCCCTTTAATTTTTAGTTCTTTAGAAGTTAAGAATTTTTGAATGTTGTATGGATGACGATAATAAGTGCCGGACTCATAAAAGTTTTTATAGGCTTCTTTAAGAGCTAAATCTTCTCGTTCCCCCCTCGTTTCGGCAATAACATCTCCAATCGCATTGTTTTCTTCAAGGCAAAAGGTGTATCTCTCTAAGAGAATATTGAGACAATAATGATAAGGGTGATAAGCTGTCTGTTGATGTTTTTCTGCATGAGTTTTTTTATCCAATACAATGGCGCATATTGTGTAATCTAAATCCTTAAACAAACTGATAAAGGATTTGTTAAACTCCCTTTTAACCTCATCGTTGTTCAACTTTGTAAATACTCCTCGCTGGTTTACTATATCGTCTCGGTGGAGAACGGGCAGCTCATCTGAGTCGTCGGCAATCAATCGCTTAATTTTTATCAAAGTAGGCTGCAGCATCTCAGCGTTTGTTTTCTCGCTGATAATAACCCCAGTCAGGCCGAGATATCTACGGGCAGGATCATCCGACAACGAATAATTATGCGTTCCCGATTCATCTATGTAGAGTCTAAATTTTTTTGGCATTTCAGGATAGGCAAATTTGGGGTGGTAAATTCATTCTTATTAAGAATGAAAGACCAGCGCACAAGTTCACTGGTCTTTCGTGTTTGCAAAAAACTAACTCGCTACGCGCGACACTCTGGGAGTGTCAGCAGATTATCGCGCCTTGTGGAATCGGGAATCGTTCTTACGAATTTCTTTCCGCCACGCAGGAATGTTTCGAGGTATGCTTTTCGTCTTCCATCAGGAGTCTGAACATAAGCCACTCCACCACGGTCAATAAAGATGACCATCTGCAATAGAGTATACTTACCATTCAAGGACGTGGAATCCTCAATCCATCCAAACGAGGAAATTGCCTCGTGCGGATTTTCGTGATAACCATGATCCTTATTAATACACACAATTCTTAATACCATTTTTTGGATTTGCGAATTAGCCCATACGAGTTATACTGATTATAGCCCGTATGGGTCGTGGGATATCGGGCGACCGATTAACGATGGGACACCGATTTTTCCACTATTGTTTTTTTCAAGAGGTCTGGATTTACGTCCGGACCTTTTGAGTTCAAGTCTTTGCAATAAGTTTAATCACAAACAACTTGCCAAAATTTGGATCCTCAATCTCCTCGGGAGAATATCTTCCCGCGTATTTTTGAGGATCAATAGAATATGAGGCGAGGAACGACCTCGCCGAAAAATATGCTCCCTTTTCGTCGGGGCGTTTTTTTAGTTTGAACATTCCCTCGCTTTCTTTTTCCACTAGCTTTATCCCTATTACTTGAGCTTCTTTATCAAAATAAAGCTCTACTCCCATATAATTGTCCAATTTATAGCGATGATGCATTCCAGAAGACAGCCCCAATCCCCCACTCCTGTTTATCGTCACTTGTGGCGTAAATTTCCCTTTTTTCGCAATAAATTTCTCAAAATTCATATATTTTTTAATATTATTTTTGTTTCGACTCCTATATTATAGATTAGTTTTTTATAAAATGCAAGCTCTAGTTTCTTTAAAAAACCGCGCATGACTCACTGGCGTACCCTATAATTGCGCCATTCTTATAACTATAACGTACAAATAAATCCAAACGTTACGTTCGGTTTTATAATTTAAAACGCTAAAAGTCTATTGAATGTCATGGTTTCAATTAGACAGCCTATTATCACCGCTTCATTCTTAATTTCCCTACTTTTGAAAAATGTGGGAAGAATATTTTGAATGAGACGCGAAGTGATATTTTTATTGTCGTAGAAAAGAAATTATTTTTTCTAATGTCATCACATTCTTTCCCTGAAGTTGACGCTCCCATACCCTAAGAACGAGCCATCCTTGTCTTCTAAGTTCTGCGCGATTTCTCCTATCCCTATTGATATTGCTCTGTATTTTTATTCGCCAGAATTTTGGGAGTCGATCACGGTGTCGGGAAAATTGATGACCATGCCAAAAATCGCTGGCAATAAAGATGGCACGTTTCCTTTTTGGTAGTGCGACATCAGGACTCCCTGCTGCTTTCTTGTAATGTTTTTGAAAATATATTTTATTTGAACGCAGGGCTGAAAATACCAAATTTTCTATCTTGGTGTTTTTGGGACGGATACGAGATATTATCTCGCTCCGCTTTTCTTTTGAAAATATGTCAGCCATTTATAAATCAATCGCGCTAATAGCCCACAATCATAATCCCCGCCAGTGGTAAATTCCACCTATCCGAGGCGTAAAGGGTGTTAAAGAAGTTTACAACCGCATTGAAATTGTCGTGACTGCGGTAGTCGTTTCTTACACAGATAATCAGATAATCAATGTCATGCATTACACATGCCTGAAACAAATCTTTGAGGAATTGATAATTTGTGACACCTCTTCCGGCCTCGACTTCGATGACGGTTTTTGAATTTTTATTCCACCCGTCAGCATCGAAAGACTTTTCTATTCTGCCGTTTTGTCCGAACAAAACAGGGATACTTATTTTTTGATTTTTACTCTTACCGGATTCCACTTCAAATCCAATCTTTTCTAAGTCTTTTTTTAGAATCCCGAGTACGGTGTTGCTGTTGAATTTGTGCGCTGGCGAAGAAATTTTAGAATCATTCGGTACAAAGACGTCATCAATGATTTTCCTCAGGTGAATTGGCGCTTCTTTTGATTTTGGATAAAATTGCCATTTGGTCATTGTAGAAAGATGGTGAAATTTATAATAAAGGAACGATGCTCCCAACGTTTCTGCCATTTATTTTGTTTTTTACAACCTTGAACGAGGTAGGAGCTTCTAACCCGATAATCATCATCGGTACAGTGAGAACATTATTGAGAGGAATCAGATATCGGCAAACTTTCTCGAATTCTCCGACAGCGCTATCAAATGCGCCGGCAATTTTCAGTTTTTTTGTAGTGCAAATCACGACTCCAACCTCCGTCTGGACGGCTTTTTTGACATGGTTCATCTCGCTCGCTAGTACCGGCTTCAGCAAGTTCCATGCTATGGCTTCCCCGTGGTTAAAGGCGACCTCAATCGAAACCGAATCTTTTGCAAAATCAAGCCTCCATTTTTTTTCTTTCATGTATCCTTCTTGCTGGAATATTGGTGCTTCTTTTAGCCAGCCCTTTTCGATAAAGCGTTCCTTGAGAAGATCGTTTATGGCATACGAAAGACTCATCTTCTTTGAATATTTTGATTCGTGTCTCGTCTGGATGTCTGCATCGGATATGCCCAAGATAACGTCGGTAAGCTCCTTATATATGGAAGCATAGCGCTCTTCGTTGAGGATTATGTCACCGTTCCTATGTGCTTTGGTTACAAATTTCATGGGATAGAAATTAATGGATTAATATCTAAAGGATAGATCAAAACTAGCCGATAGTCGATCTGTCATGTTATTGTTTACCAGGTGTGGGTTTTAAAACCTGTGTATTACTCGATCTTGATCAAATAATGTCTTTGTGATAGGATTTCTATAAATGATTTTAATTTTATTAACACAATGACTTCAAGGAATAAAGGGACGGATAAGGAGCTTCGGGTGGTAGAGCTTTTTGCAGGAGTCGGCGGGTTCCGGCTCGGGCTTTGCGGTACTGCTAAAAAACCATTCAAAGGATATAGGATTGTTTGGGCAAATCAATGGGAGCCTTCTGGTCGCACCCAGCATGCTGCTATGGTTTATTCCGAGCGATTCCATAACGGGGCAAAACCCAACGAATATTTTAATGAGGATATAAACAAGGTTGTCGAGATTAAAAATTTTCCAGTTCCGGACCATGATTTATTGGTCGGCGGCTTCCCCTGTCAGGATTATTCAGTCGCCCGGACATTGAGTCATGCTGCGGGTATCGAAGGGAAAAAGGGTGTTCTCTGGTGGGCAATCCATAAGATTCTCCAAAGGAGGGCGCCTCAGTATGTCATGCTGGAAAACGTCGATCGCCTCTTAAAATCTCCGGCTTCCCAGCGAGGGAGGGACTTCGGTATCATACTAGCTTCCTTATCCGATCTCGGGTACGCCGTGGAATGGCGGGTTGTGAACGCTGCAGATTATGGAATGCCCCAACGCAGGAAAAGAACTTTTATTCTGGGCTATAAAAAAGGAACTTCTCTCTATAATAAACTGACCCATGCAAAACCACTGGACTGGCTAACCAAAGACGGCGTCGTCGCTGATGCGTTCCCAGTAAGGGATTTTGAAGTTGCTTTCATTCCTCGATTCATAGAGATAGAAGGAAGCCTCGATGAAGTTTCAAAAAAATTCAAATTCTCCTTTGAAAACTCCGGCCTTATGTTTGGACGGAAATTTATAACTACTAAAACGACGCCTCATGATTATGAGACGACAACTCTCGGCTCAATTCTGCTTCCTATTGAAGCGGTTCCAAAAGAATTTTTTATCTCAAAAAGTGAACTGGCCCAATGGAAGCGTCTGAAAGGTAGTAAAAAAGAAATTCGTTCTTCGAAAAACGGCTTTACTTACACTTACGCCGAAGGATCAATGGCTTTTCCTGATTATCTCGACCGACCGTCACGCACTATCGTGACGGGAGAAGGAGGCCCCTCACCTTCCCGCTTTAAGCATGTTATAAAACAAGGAATCCATTATCGAAGACTTGCTCCAATTGAGCTTGAACGTCTTTGTATGTTTCCGGACAATCATACCTCCTATCCCGGGATAGGAGATGCAAAGCGTGCATTTTTTATGGGTAATGCCCTAGTTGTCGGCGTTATCGAAAGACTCGGCCAATCTCTTCTAAAAGCCAATAAAAATCTCTAGTGCTCTATCTATTAGTTTATTAATTTGTTCTGCAATGCCAAAGAACTTTTAGTTTTAATATGGATAAGGCAAAGCCTTTGCCCATAGCCCATAGAAAGCCGGCTCCACACTATAAAAACCACGCCTAGACCAAAATTTGTGGCTTAATCACCATTCAAAAACGAGCATAAGTTCTAAATTTGTAATATTCAACCAAGGGGACTTTCCATATTTCCGAAAAAGAGTTTTAGTTAGCTCTAATCGAAATATGAAAAAAGATAATAATAAATTTGCAAAACTCTGCCGAAAAATAATCGAGCATCTTAACCATTGTGAGGTATTCGAGAAAGAAGAAGAGGAAATGATGAAATTAGCAAAAGAGCTTCTGATTGTCACATCAAAACAAATAGATTGAGAATTTTCAGTTTTTCGGTTTTTCTTTCCCTAGGGAAGCGGAAAACCGAAAAGCTAGTATCTATCGGATTTCCGTTTTTACCTTACTGTTCCCTATCCCCTCCTTCCTTTCTCATGAGATATATCATCCATGCGTAATCAAGTGGAATATACTCAATAATATATCCGTTTTCGCACTTTGCTGAACATTCTTCAACGATTTCTAGGACATCGTGTTGCTCGTCCATTGTTAGCTTCTTACCTATATGCTTCTCGAGTTCGATAATCAAATGGTCCAACATTGCCATCTCTTCTTGTACGGCCGTCTTCTTTTGCAGTTTGAAGAACATCATCCAAGATGTATTTGGGAAGCATGTCTTTAAGTTTGATTTTCTTTTGTCGTTTATTCATAAGGCTTTGTTACAAATTACTGGCACAACGTAACATCTTCCCCTATTTTTCCCTTGAGATAATTTTGAACGTCATAAATATTTCCGATTTTATCAATCAGCTTGTTTTGTAGTGCCATCTTACCGAGCATCGAAGAACCATCAGCAATTGTGGTTACGCTTGCCACGGAGAGATTGCGATTCCGTGCTACGGAACTGATGAAGTTCTGCATCATGATATTAAGATCTCGCTGAAATAATGCCTTTTCTTCTGTTGTAAGCGGGGTATCTGGATTCCCGGCATCTTTATACTTCCCGGCAGTAAGTGAAACGAACGTCTGACCATTTTGTTCATTTTGTTTAACATTATCAAGATATGATTGCGTAACTCCGATATCAACGAGGGTTGAATTTGCGGACGCAAAGATCGTTTCTGCGCCTGTTGCAGCCCAATAGGCTGCTGATGTGCCCATGTCTCCCACAAGAGCTACGGTTGGCTTGTTGGCATGTTTCAATGCGGTTGCAATATCTTCTCCAGCCACCGGGTTTCCGCCAAATGAATCAATGTGCAAAACAATGGCTTTGATATTTGGATCAGCATCCGCCATCTCAATCTGCTGGCGTATATCTTCGGAGGCTGTCTGATTGAGCGTGTTTGATGCGTCGTTGCCGTTTTCATTCGGATAATAGACGACCGAACCGTAAAGCTGTACCACTGCTACATTGCAACTTTTTGGTTGCTGGTTCCAATATTCAGAAAGACTAATGACGCCACCAATAAGAATGGCGAGGGCGACTAGTCCAAGAACCGTAACCATCAAAGATTCTTTTGTTGATTGAAGATTGAATTTCATATTTTAAGGGATAATGAATTTAAGTTTTTTATTTTATAAGTTTCAGATTAATAAGTCTGAAATTCATAGCTTGTTCGCTCACGCCATATTTTTTAGCAAGGACTTTTAAATGCTTTGTTGAAAAATCGCCTTTCACTATTTTTCGAAAATCTTTTTCCATATTTGTCTTTGGCATTAAAATTGCCGCTGCATATCTGTCGGCTTCTTTCTCTTTTATATTTCTTAACGGTTTATCACTTGGATTTCTGTGTTCGAGATAATCGACAAATGCTTTTTGCGTATGATGCAAGAAAAGATGACCCAACTCGTGAGCAATCGTGAATCTTTGTCTCGTTACTGCTTCTTTGCTGTTGAGTCCTATTAATGCCTCACCTTTTTTTCTAATAAGGAGACCAGAAAATTCTTCGCTTGGTGCACGACTTATGCGGATATTACATTTTTTTGCAATATCTTCTACGGGAACGGGAATTGATTCAATAGCAAGAGATTGCAATAGTTCATCAGCCTTATTTTCAATGCGTTGTATTATTTTATCCATGATTTTTGAAAAGATCTTTTGCCCACATTACTGCCTTCTCATCTTCCTTGGCTATTGATTGTAAATCGATTTTACTGAGGGAAAAACCACGAGGAATTATTGGAAAGAAGTTTTCTGTTTTACATCCGAGGAGGCAGGCAAGTTTCCATAAAAGTACCGCGTTGACGTTATTTCTGCCCGTTTCGATTTGTGTCAGTGCTTCACGGGTCATGCCCAACTCTGCCGCCACTCGTGCTGCGCTATGATTCTGTTTCTTTCGTATCTCCTGAACCTTTCTTCCGATTCCCTTTTTTATTTCGGAATCGGGTGATGTCCACTCCTTATTTATTGTACCCTTCTTTTTTGTTTTCATTTTATTAAAACGTGCAAAACTTGTTTTATATAGTACCATATGTTACTCACAGTAACAAATGACACATCTAATTCCGTTGCTATTTCGAGAAGATATAACCATACTTAAGAAGTTGAATGAAGAAAATAAGATAAGCTTCAATGAAAATAAACGAAACAGTAAGAAAAGACGGACTTCGCATCATTACATGTCATGTTCCTCAAAAAAAGACCGTTCTTGTGGAACTTATTGCTCGAGTTGGTTATGCATGCGACCCAATTAATAAGCCAGGTCTTTTTCATACACTTGAACACATGGTATTTGAAGGAACGGAAAAACGTACTGCAAAGGAATTATCGGCATTTGCCTCCAAAAATTTTTTTGGCAACAATGCTTCAACTGGGACACTTGCAACGACCTATGAGGTGACAACGATAGATAGAAAATTTCCACTGGCGTGTGAGTATCTTTGCGATATTTATTTCAATGCGACGATACCCGTCCCAGGACTGAAAAAAGAAAAAGGGCCTATCTTACTCGAAATCGCAAGAAAAAAGGATTCTGACAATTCCATCGGAAGCATGGCCTTGAATGAGTGTTTATACAAGGAAAATCCATCTCGTTGCGATGGCGTCGGTACTTCGGCCGGAATAGGAAGAATTCATCGTGCCGATCTTATAGATCAAAAAAATAAATGGTATATTCCCTCGAATACCATTGCGCTTGCGGTCGGAAACATAAATCATGACGATTTCGTAAAAGAAATAAACAAGCGAATTCCGTTGTCCTTGAAAAAAGTTTCTTTATGCCAATGGGGCGACGAAGCGAACGATCCTCCTGTAAAAAAGGAAATGATCATTAAAAAACCGAAGCGCGAGAAAACAATGCTTTTTCTTGGATGTAAAATTCCCAAAAATCTTGATGTACGACAGGAGGAAGCATTTTCTTTGTTTAGTAAATTAATTGGCCGTGGATTCGATTCACCCCTCTGGCATGAAATTAGGGAGAGAAGAGGCTTGGCATATAGTATTCAAAGTAACTATTCTGGAATCGCCGGCTTGAGTAGTAGATTTATCGTATACGCTGAGACGAGCCAGTCAAAATCGTCACAAGTCGAAAAATTGATATGGCAGGTACTTGTGAAGCCTCTTCCTGATAATGGCAAATTCGAGGAATTAAGAGAGAAGGTATTTAATGCGTTTGAGGTGGATGTTATTGAAAACAACGAACTCGATTACTTCGAAGGTCTTATATGGAAAAAGATAGTCGATGGAGATCCGGTAAAAATGGCGGAACAGGAAGATAAAAAACGCCTTAAGGCGATTGCCAGTCTTTCGCTGAAAGATCTTGAAGCGGTTCGGAAGCAATTTATTCGTCCAGAGCGATTCGCGAAAGTTCTTATAGAACCAGAATAATGTTTTGTTTTGTTAATTATTAAAGAGTCGAAACAAAAATAATCAATATCGATCATGAGAGAACCCATTATCAGCGATCAAGATTTTATAAGGCGTCTTTCGGAAGAAGAAAGAAAGCACGCAGGGTTTATTTCGACAAAAGAGATTTTCCCTTTGGTTTGCGAACATGCGGCGCTTTTGGAGAGCGGTATAAAACCTGTCGGCGCCATCCCGACGGGTTTTATAAAACTGGACAAAGCGCTCATCGGATTGAAAAAAGCGGATCTTATCGTTGTCGGCGCAGAACCTTGCGTAGGAAAGACTGCCTTTGTTCTTAGTCTTGCGGAGAATATGGCGCATAAGGGGATGAAGGTTGGAATCTTTTCTCTCGACACGTTAAGAGAAAAAATAATGCAGCGGTTAATAGCGATTCGAACATCAATTCCATTATGGCGCATCGTCACTGGTCGGTTAAATAAGGGCGACATGAAGCGTATTGAGCAATGCGCCGAGAGTTTCAAGAAGTTACCATTATATATCGACGACGAGACAGATCTTGATGTTTTGGAACTACGTTCAAGAGCGACTGAACTTAGGGATAAAGATGGATTGGATTTTTTGATAGTGGATTGTTTTCAGTTTATCCGTTCATTTGATAATGAACCCCATAATCTAAACAGGGTCGCTTGTGGTCTCAAAATGATTGCCGTTGAATTGAATATCTCCATTGTTATTACTTTGAATATGGAACGAAAGCAATCCGATCATCACTTTCCGAATTTTCACGACATCCGCCAATGGTCACTGGATCGATATGCGGATGTTGTATTAATGCTTCGTCAAAGTAATCAATTTGAGGTCGATGGATCCATACGACCGATTGACATCTTTGTTTTAAAGAATAAAAATGGTCCAACAGGGATGGTTGAGCTTGGTTTTGATTACGAGTTGGCGAGTTTCATCGACGCGGTAGAATCAAAGAAATAACATAATTAATATGTCTCAATACTATAAGCCACAAAAAACAAGAAATCTTTTTGATCCAAAGTCAAAAGAGCCTTTTGTGGTAAGCCGAAGCGGAATCGATCTCTTTATACAATGTCCGCGATGCTTTTATCTCGACAAGAGGCTTGGCACCGCACGACCACCGGGATTCCCCTTCAGTTTGAATTCTGCCGTAGACGCTCTTCTCAAAAAAGAATTTGACATGCATCGAGCTAAGGGATCGACCCATCCGCTTATGGAAGAATATGGTATTGATGCCGTACCTCTCGCAGATGAGAGACTTGATGAGTGGCGTGATTCATTAAGGAATGGGATAAAATATTTTCATGAACCAACGAATCTTATAATTCGTGGCGGTATTGATGACGTATGGACAAGGCCAAACGGAGAATTGTATATCGTGGATTATAAAGCAACGTCAAAAAACGAAGAGGTTAACCTTGATGCCGAATGGCAAGATGGCTACAAACGACAAATGGAAGTGTATCAGTGGCTTTTCCGAAAAAATGGATTCAAGGTGTCAAATACGGGATATTTCGTTTATTGCAATGGAGATACCGATAAAGAAGCGTTTGATGCCAAGCTCGAATTTGATATCAAAGTTATTCCTTATGAAGGCAATGATGAATGGATCGATGGCGTCATAACGGATTTGCACAAATGTTTAATGGAAAAGAGTGTTCCGCGAGCGAAAGATTCCTGTGATTATTGTGCTTATTTCGAACGCCGGGCGTATCATGAGAAAAAATAAAAAATTTAATTAATTTAAAAATGTCGAACAAATATTTTTTACAACTTGAAAAAGAATTCGGAAAATATGGTAGCTGGGCTTTGTGGGATAAGGACGGTAAAATTGAGCCATTTGTTCAAATAAAAAATTCCGTACGTTTCATAAAAGATTCTATTAATCCGAATATTGTTTTTATGGGATTAAATGCTAGTCGTGATTTAAAAAAAGAAATCGATTGGGCAAATTATCACTCAGATTTGAAACCTAAAAAGGGACGAACATGGAAGAAGGCTTCTTGTCGCAGGTTAGCAGAAATTATCCAACAGAAAGAGTTTTTTCCGTTTCGGGGTGCATATATGACCGATATTATTAAAACCAGATACGATTCGACAAGTGGAAAACTCAAAATATTTCTTAAGACTCATAAAAGCATTCTTAACAAGAATAAAAAACTACTTGAAAGAGAGATGAAAATGCTTCAGAAAATTTCTGGTTCAAATAAATTTGTAATTATCTGCATTGGTGATGATAGTTTTGAAATTACTAAACAAATATTGGGAACGAATGAGAATTTATATAAAATTCCACATTATGCGATGCGTGGAATTGATGATGAAATAAGAGAAAAAATACAACAAGGGCTAATAAAAATAATTAAGAAGCTATGATTCTGTTTCCGCGAACTCTTTTGGATTCATCCTGCGATATCTGATTTTGTTCTCGATTAAATGGATGATACATCCGTCATTACTACAATTCGAGCTAGGGCATTTTGCGCAAGTCGGAACGAGGCATGAATATCTTTTTATGTTTTCTTCCCCCAAGTTTATCAAGCGACATCATTGTCTTTATTGGTTATTTCTATCTTCATTTATTGAATTCTGCTTAGATTGTACGGGCTTAATTCCTGCGCTCCATTTCCATACTTTCACAGCCAACCAAGCCCCCGCAAGACCTCCTGTGATTTCTCCGATGGAAATTATTGCCTGCATTGTTTCTGCTGAGGAGTTCTCAAACATGAGACCGAGACACAAGACAACACTAACGGTAATTATTTTCCCGGCTACGACAAAAGTAATAAGACCACCGATCAAACCAATTATTTTTTTCACCATTTATTTTTCTATTTTTAATTTTTCCGACCTTTACCACCGCATCGAGCTAATTAAAAATCGGTTTTGTAAAAAAGAAAACAAATCTGTCGTTATATGTGGTTTTCGTTCGTTTTCTCTCGGAGTATCTTTTGTGCCATAGCCATTGGGTCTTTACTAAAAACTATATCCCAGCGGTTTTTTAACTTTTTCAATTCTGGCAGTTCCTTCTCGAGCCAAAAAACTCTTTTGCCTTTTTCTATCGTCTGTTTGGACTTCTTTGATCGTTTAAGAAATTTCTTATACTCATTCTCCACTTTCTGATTCAATAGGTTTTTAGGAATTATGTAATATTCAATATGCTGATTTTCAGGAATGGAATGGACGGCTACAAATATATAAAATGACCTACCCCATTCTTTCTTTACTTGGAGAGGCCTGCTGCCCATCTGCCAACTATTCTCAGTTAATTCAACGGTTCTTGTTTTAACTTGTATATCAACGGAGTCATATTCATTGCTTGCAACGATATCCACTCCTGCGGTGTTTCTCAGGGTAACAGCAGCAATGAAGCCTCGCCGTGAAAGCTCCCCTGCTACAAAATATTCCCCTGCTATTCCTGAAAAAATTTGTTTCGTTTTCATTGGATACAAAAAACCCATCACGTGAGCGATGACTCCGAAGAGTCACCCATAGCCCTTTCGAGCTATGACCTGTTGAAGATGCTCCCACATGATGGGGTCTTTTTCTTCAACAGGATTTTTGCCATGCCAAACGGTTGTTTGGTTTAGGCAATGCTATTCAGTTGTAATTTTAGAATATCACGATTATAGAAAATTCGGAATGCTCCGTCCAAGGCTTTTGAAAAAAACAAAAAGCAAACAAAATACAAATATTTGACTCATGAAAACGATTATTTTTTTATATCGATTTTTTCCACAAGCTCTTTCTCTTGACTAGCGAATCTAGTGCGATATACTACCGAAGTAGGTGGCTCTTGAGAAAAAAGAAAAGAGCAGATCCATTGAAAAGTCCAGACCTTGGGCGAGGACGTTGCGGGTAGCGAATCATCCGGTGAACTCCTAATATACTTGGAGAGTAGAGCCATGATTGTGAGGATGAGGAGTTAGGGCTGCAAACTAAAAAGCGAGTACATAATCAAATCAACAGGTCGTTGTTTGTGTATTCACTTTTCGGTTTGCGGCCCTTTTTGATAAATATCTCCAGAGCACCGCTCTAAATTGAAAGAGCAGAGCTCTCAAAAACTTAAAAGCATTATAGCTTCTCGGTTCCCTACCCTTACGGACAAGGAATCGAACAAGCTGTTTTTTGACCTGAACGAACTCAGTGATTTTTTGGTACGCCTATTTATTAAGCATCAGAAAGGAAGGGGTCCTCCCGAATGAGATGCAAATGGGCTGAAATAAATAAATTTTTAAATAATGCAAAAGAAACAAAAAAGACGGGCGAACAAAAAAGCCCGAAAAGAGGTTAAGGATTCTTTAAAGAGTGAGTACGAGATGGTCGGTGAGGTAGTCGAACAAGATAAACATATTTTGAATGCGATGAGCATTCTACTAACAGAAAATGAATAAAATAGAAATATTAAATATATTAAATCGCGACAAGATTCTCCGTGGCGAATCTGCGGGAGACGTGGCAATCCAATGTCCGTTTTGTAGGGCTGTCACAGCGACAGGAGAAAAATATCTCACGATGATTATCAATTCTGATACTGTTAGAAGCTACTGCGGAGAGTGTCGCAAATCAGTTAGTTTTGATGAGCTTCTTGAGGTTCTGGAAATAAAAACGAGTCCTACGTTATCGAAATCGGAAGCAGGGTTGCAATTATCAAAGACGGAGCTGTCCATCGGGACGGAAGAATATGAAAGTAACCGATTCGTGCCGGAGAACCATCGGAACCTTGTCGCATCCGGCATTATGGAAATCGAATGGCTTGTCGAGAATATCGTGGCAGTCGAAGGCTATACATTAATTTCCGGTGCCCAGCAGTCAGGGAAAAGTCTAATTGCCCTCCTGCTTGCGAATACGGTAACCACGGGCAATCCCCTTTTTGGAAAATTTGTAGCAAAAAAGGGAAGGGTTCTTTTTGTCGACGAGGAAAACGGAAGGACGAGGCTGGCTGCACGTACAAACCTCCTCGGGATTCCGGCTGAATGCGAGATAGAATATCTGATTAATAAGAGCATTATGGTCGACTCCCTGAAAGATCTTACAAGACTGGTGGCTCTTTGTCAGAAGAAAAAATATTCTCTTATCATCTTTGACTCGCTGGTTAGATTCTTCAGAGGCAATGAGAATGAGGCTGGTGTCATGTCTGAAGTGAATCGATGCTTTAATGCTCTTAGGGCTACCGGCGCAGCTATTGTGGCGCTTGCTCATAACAAGAAATCGGGATTTGACGGAGCTTCTGAATTAGGAAGTATGGTTCGCGGCTCATCGGAGATTGTTGCCGCTCCCGACTGTCATATCGCCCTTAAGAAGATAAAGAATGTCATCGAGGTTCGTCAGCCGAAATTCCGCGATGGCGATCCATTCCACCCTTTCAAGCTGAATATTATTGGGGATAAGACGTTTATCAAAATTACTTATGATGGACAGTTAGATGAGGAGAAATCAAAGAAAGAAGAAACGGCAGATGCAGTCGTCAGTCTTTTACAGGAAGGTGAATTGCCGAGAGATGTCATCGTCGAAAAATTGAAGGATATTGCAGGAGAAGGCGTTATTGGAAAAGTTCTCACCGAACTTCTTAAGACAAAAGCGATACAGCGCCGGAGTGGAGATAATAATAAGCATTTCTATTCGCTGATGGAAGAATCCGCGGACGAACAGGTGTAGTTTTTTGGTTCTTCCTTCCTTAGGGAAAGAAAAAACCGAAAAACCAGAAATCCCACACAAAATCGGAAATTATTTTGTTTTCCAAAGAACTAGAGGTTTAATTAGGGCATAAATAAAAATTAAGTCAATGGAGCGTACCGCATTACAAATTGCAAAAGAAGTCATAACGGAGAGCTATATTAAAAGCTGCTATTATGCGCGCGTCTCCAGTGACGAGCAAAAAGAGAATGAGACCATTGAAAGCCAGAAGAATGAAATAAAGAAAGTTATTGCTGAAAATGGAGAGAAGTTGGTTCGGGAATATATTGACGATGGCGTCTCTGGGGCGTTATCGCACAGGCCGGCATTGGACCGGCTTCGTGATGATGCGAAGCTCGGAGTATTTAATAAGGTTTATATCCTCTCCCCCGATCGTCTCTCTCGAGAATTATTTTTACAACTTGTGGTCGTAAAAGAATTACAGGCCTATCGCATCGAAATTGTTTTTCTAAGTCAAAAATTTGGAACAAGCTCAAGTGATAAGCTCTTATTTCAGATGCTTGGAGCGGTTTCCGAATTCGAGCGGGCGCAGATTTTGGAACGTACGAGGAGGGGGCGCAGATATAAGGCAGAGATTCGGCAGGAGTTTGTCGGATATCAGCCACCTTACGGATATAGCTATACAAGGAAAGAAAAAAGTTCCGATGGTCGGGGAAGTATTGAGATAGACGACAATGAGGCGAAGATCGTCAAGATGATGTTCCAATGGGTAAGCGAAGGAATGTCAGCAAGGAATGTAGTGAAGCAACTGACAGCGATGAGGGTTCCCACGAGGAGAGGAGGAGCAACATGGCGGAACAGTTCCGTCTTTAGGATTCTAAAGAGGTCTGAATATCTAGGTACGTTTTACTACAATCGTGTGGAATGTATAGAGACTGCAAATCATCGCACGGAGGAAAAATATCGTACAAGTTCCAAGACGGGGAGGGCGTTACGACCGAAGAATGAATGGATAACGATACCTCTCCCCCATCTCCGACTTATCTCCGACAGCCTTTTTTGTTCCGTACAAGAACAGCTCAAAAAGAACATCGCGTTCTGTAAGCGCAATGCAAAAATGGATTATCTGCTTTCTGGCGCAATGATGAAGTGCCAGAAATGCGGAAGTTCGTATTTCGGAAATACCATGCACAGCAAGCCGTTTTATTCGGACAGTAATAAGAGGAATAAATTTCCTCTTATAAGAGACTGCGATGCTCCTTCTGTTTCTGCTCCGCGTATTGAGATTCTTGTATGGGACACTATCGTTGAGCTTCTCAATAATCCAGATCTTTTCAAAAAATACTTAAAAGAGACAGTCGTTACTAATGCTGAAAAACCACAGGAGCTGACCATCCTGGAGAATCAATTAAAAAATCTCCAGACGGAGGAGGACAGAATCATACATGGCTATCAGAAAGGACTTATAACTGATGAAGTAAAGATTAAGAGCATTATCCAGAAAATCAAAGAGGATAAAAAATTAACCTCCGAAAATATTGCGAGGATTAATGGACGAGCTGGGAAGAAAAAGAAATCTCAATTGCCCAAGAGCTTGAAGGGTGTTTGTCGGATGGTGCGGAGGCGACTAAAACAACTGGACTTTGAAGGTAGGCGGCAGCTTATCCGAGAATTGGTCAAAGAGATTTTGTTCGACGGAAAGAAAGTCGTAATACGAGGATATCTCCCCTCTCCTACGGGAAACTTAACAAGGACGGAGTTTGAGATCGGCAAAAAGATTTAATTTTTTAAAATTACAAAATTTTATTCCAGTGCTATTAGTTAGGCATGGCATTATCTGACGAGACAGTGCAAGAAATACACAAGAAATCCAAAAAGCGGAGCAGTTGAAGTTAAATAGCGACCCCAACATTAGAACGTTATGACCACCGGACGCAGCAATAGTAAGCGCGCGTTTTGCATTTTCTTGACCTTTGATTTCAGAAAAGTCCGGCGTTGTATTTTTCACTATCCCCTCTTCCTCGAATACTTTTGGTATTATATTTTTCTTTTCCTCCAAAAACGCGATGGCATCACCAAGATTTTCCAAAGGAATTATTTTTATATTTTTTACGACCGCTGCCTCATTTGCATTTTTTGCCGGAAGAAAAATATATTTAAAATGTAATCCTGCTGCCATTTGTGCAGCGCTCAATGCTCCACTTATTGGACGAAGTCGTCCATCAAGTGCGAGCTCCCCTAAAAATATTTTATCGCGTGTTTCAAATTCATTTATTTGTTTTGTCGCAAGAAGATATCCGACGGCAATTGCGAGATCATACTGCGATCCCGCTTTTTTCACATCGGCCGGAGCGAGGTTGATAGTAATTTTTCTATTCTCTCTATTTGGTGGTTTTATGTTGGAATTTTTAAGTGCAGAATTTACTCGTTCCTTCGCCTCGTTAAGAGCCTTGTCGGCGAGACCAACAATATTAAAAGCATGGAGACCAATATTGAGATCGGCTTCGACTTCAATGAGTCGAGCATCAATCCCTTCGAGTTCTGCGGAATATACTCGCGCAAGATTTTGTATCATGCAATATGTTTATCATGGTCATAATTAAAAAAAGATAAAAAGAAAACCCACGAGATCGTCGTGGGCTTTCTTTAGTTTTATAAAAATAACTTTCGGAAAAATATTATTGAGATTCTGTTTTGCAGTTTTTACAATAACGAGATTCTGGGTCTATGTCAAGTATCGATGATTCTATTTTTTCAGAACACTTCTCGCAGAGACCGTACTTTTCAGAGCGAATTTTTTCGAGAGCACTATCGATTTCATTAAGTCGATTTTTTAGATCATTGATCACCGCGAGTCGGTTTCCAAAATCTTCAGTCTTATCAGATTCATCAGATTCATCATCGGGCTCGCTTCCAAAATCGACGGGAGTCTCATTTTGTTTTATTTCCGAAACGCAAAGTAATCGTTCTTTCTCGAGTGCCTCTTTATATTCTTTTATTTTTTCTTGATTCATAATACCTGAAAGAATAGTGTTTTTAAAAAAGGAAGTCAATTTTATCCACTTTTCTAAAATGTATTGATATGGCCGAATGGCCGCGCGATGAGTATTGGTGAATTCTGAACTCGCAGATATTTCCCATTAGGGTGGCGAATTTTATCATTTTTTAATCATTTTTTAATGAAAATTTAATATATGGATGAATATAATAAAATTGTCCTCAGGTTCGACATTATCCGAAAAACGTCAACAAAATGGCAGTATAAATTTCCGGAATATTTCCGGAAATAATCCGGAAATTGCCGGATTATGGATTGCCGGATTATTTTGCCTGATTCGCGTTTGCCGGATTCGGCGTTTTAGAGGTCAGAAACGCCGTCATTGCTAGTGATAAACATTTTTGTTTGTCTAAAATGTTTGTCGACAAACATTGTTTGTCGGCAAACATTGTAATTTAGCGAAACAGGCATTTATGCTAAATTATGAGGGTTTTATCTATATTATCGACTATTTTGCCTGATGGTATCCCAATGGCATTGTTTGTCGACAAACAATGCCATTGGGGAAGTTGAAATGTTTGTCGGCAAACATTTCAACTTTTGGTCGTTTTTCGTGTTGGCAATGTTTGTCGGCAAACATTGCCAACACATGAATAGTCAGAAACGCCGTCTTTTCTAGAAAAAACTGACTTTTCTATTTTCAAATGTTTGTCGACAAACATTTATTATTAGTAATAATCATATTGCCGAGTATATAAATATGACAAACAAGACGGAGATCGGATTGCGAGGAGAGAATTTGGCGTGCGAGTTTCTTGTACGGAAAAAATATAAAATTCTAAAAAGAAACTATCGCGAAAAATTTGATGAGATTGATATTATTGCCAGGGCAATAAATGGAACGCTTGTTTTCTGCGAAGTGAAGACGCTTTCTCAGAAAGTTGATTTTAAGAACGTACTCACGCCGGAAGATAATATGACGAAAGAAAAAATCAAAAAGATAAAACGATCATCTGAAATGTTTGTTGGTAAGCATCAAGACTTAATAATTGAAAAAGTCGGTTGGCAAATTGATTGTATTGTAGTCGTGATTAATGAAGAGAAGGGGAGTCATGAACTCCGTCATTATGAAAATATATAAAACAATCTAATTTATTTTATGTCAAATAATAAATTTTGGCATTTTTTCGATATGTTCGCGTTCATGTTCATTTTCGATTACAATGAACGATATGGAAACAAAAAAAAGAACGGTACTTATCGTCCTTGATGGCTGGGGCATTGGGAGCAACAACGAATCGAATCCGATATATGTTGTGAAGCCTCCGACGTTTCAATGGCTTGAAGAAAATTATCCCGCGACAAGTTTGCAGGCGTCTGGCATTGCTGTTGGTTTGCCGTGGGGAGAAGTTGGAAACAGTGAGGTTGGTCATTTGATGCTTGGCGCCGGAAAAGTCTTGTATCAATATTATCCGAAGATTACGATGTCGATTGAAGATGGAAGTTTTTTTGAAAATAAATCATTAAAGGATGCGTGTGTTCATGCACGTGAAAATAATAGTGCAATAAATTTCGTTGGTCTTCTTACGAAGGCAAATGTTCATGCATCGTTAAATCATCTCCAGGCGCTTATTAAAATGGCGCGTGATGAAAAAATAGAAAAAATAAATCTTCATCTTTTTGCCGATGGGAAGGATAGCCCGCCGCATACGTTTGAAGAGTTTTTCAAAGAAGTTCCTCGTGAATATTGTGCAAGCGTGATTGGTCGCTACTACGGCATGGATCGTGATGGTAATTGGCGACTTACACAAACGGCATATCAGACGATGACGGGAAAAATGGGGAAGATTGTCGAAAGCCCTGATGCGATTGTTCAGATGACGTATCATAATGGCAACACCGAAGAATATCTTCCGGCAATGCGCTTCGCTGACGATAAAAAAATAACTGACGGCGACGCGGTCGTATTTTTCAATTATCGCGAAGATAGTATTCGGCAAATCGCATCCGCTTTTATAATGAAAGAATTCGATAAATTTCCTGTTTTAAATTTTCAGAATCTCTATATTGCGACCATGACTCATTATGATGATCATTTTTTGGTTCCGATTGTTTGTCCGAGCGACACCGTGACGACGCCAATAGGGAAGGTAATAAGTGATCTTGGCATGGCGCAGCTCCGCATCGCGGAAACATATAAATACGCTCACGTTACGTATTTCTTTAACGGTCTTCACGAGCCTCCTTATAAAGGGGAATATCGAACATTGGTTCCATCGCTTTCATCGCTCCATCATGAAGAGCATCCAGAAATGATGGCATCGGCGATTACTGATCGTCTTATTGAAGCGATACAGAGCAGGGGATTCGATTTTATTCTCGTGAACTATGCCAATCCTGATACTATCGCTCATACTGCCGATTATAATGCTGCGGTCGAAGCAGTGCATGTTATTGATCGTGAGATTGCTCGCGTACTCAAAGTTGCGGAAAACAACGAGACTATTCTTATCATTACGTCCGACCATGGAAACATAGAGGAGATGATCAATCAATCGACAGGGCTTCCTGAGAGTCAACACGACGCGAGCCCTGTCCCGTTTTATTTTGTTGCGGATGGATATAAAGGAAGAAAGTTTACGAATTATGGCCGGCTCGCTTTTGAAACTGCTGGCTCACTTGCGGATGTTGCTCCTACTATTCTTGAAGCGATGGGAATTCAGAAGCCGGACGAGATGACAGGGAGAAGTCTTTTGGAAGAGATAATATAGAGGGAAACAATGGCGGAAGCGGTGACGTGTTCGTTGCTCCTGCTTTTGTTTGTGAAAAAATTTATAGTTTGACTCAATGGCGCATTCGGGTGTATATTATAGAGAGACAAATGGTCACTTCTAATATGAAGAACTTAAGAATAAATCATTACTATGGATTATATATCACTGTCGGGATCGGCAGCGGCTCTTTTGGTCGGCTTTGCGGCGGGGTATTTTGTTCGCCGTTTTTGGGCAACTAAGAAGATTGGGTCGCTTGAGGCGCAGCTTGAAGGAAGGGTTCGGGAAGTAGAAACAAAAGCAAAAGAAATTGTTTTAGAGGCAAAAGAAAAAGCGGCCTCTCTTTTGGTTGATTTTAAAAACGAAGAGCGGGATCGCCGAAAGGAACTTGAATCGCTTGAATCGCGGGTTTTGAGCCGTGAAGAAATGCTTGATAAAAAAGAAGTCGGTCTTTCTACTCAGGATGAAAAAATCCGTGCACGCGAAGAACAGGTGCATATAAAGGAGGGCGAGATTGAGAAGAAAAAAGCAGAGGCTCAGACGATGCTTGAAAAAATAGGCGGACTTTCCGCTTCTCATGCACGTGAAGAAATTCTTCGTCAAGAAAAGGAAATTCGTTCAGGCGATCTCGCGCATGCCATTCAGAAAATGGAGAAAGAAAATCGCGAGGAAATGGAAAAAAGGGCAGGGGACATCATTACTACGTCTCTTCAGCGATATGCTCGCGCGCATGTTTCCGAGGTTACCACAACTATTTTCCCATTGGCGGATGACGATCTGAAAGGAAAGATTATTGGTCGTGAAGGAAGAAATATCCGCGCACTTGAACGCGCAACCGGCGTTGAGTTTATTATTGATGAAGCTCCGGATGGCGTTATTATTTCGTCATTTGATCCGTATCGTCGCGAAGTCGCCAGGCTTGCGCTCGAAAAACTCATGAAAGACGGACGAATACAGCCTGCCAAAATAGAAGAGAAGGTTGAAGAAGCAAA